>NZ_VIOG01000017.1:0-63006 GCF_009708045.1 Corynebacterium hiratae
CGCAGCTTTCAACTCGTCGTTGGCGGCGAAACCATCCACGCCGCAGTACCACTACCCCCGGAAATCCAAACCCTCGTCAACACCATCACCACCCCAACCCTTCGGCACTAATTTGAGCCAAGTCAGGCTTTGATGAGGTTAGGGGTTTGCATAAGCCGTTGTCGGACTTCAATTGATGGTCGGCTACAGAGATCTGCCAATAGGGATAGCGAGGCTAATCTCATATTGATAGCCTGAGCACATGAGCATTATGAAGATCTGCCCCCCCTGCACGACAACATAAGACTACCGCGGTAGTCATTGCTGGCGTAATGCTGGCAGGCTTTGTGAAGATTCCAACTGCGCATGCGCAAAACTACAACAACCCGTTTCCCACTGAACCCTCCGACTCTTACATCCAAGACTGTGCGAACAATCCGGCTACGTGCAAATTGCCAGAAGGAGTGGCAACTGGTGCATCTCCCGAGAAGCAGGAGGCATGGAACAGATGCTTAGTGGCGATGACCGTTGCTGGTGTTCCTGCGGGCCGGGCGGTGCAAGGAATGCTTAAGGCAATTGCGACCGGAGTTGTAGCGGGTGGCCTAAACGGTTACGCCAGTTGCGACTGGGATGCAATTCTCGCTAAGTAGAGGTGTTGAGAGCATGAAATCATTTTTGGCTGGTTGGATTTTGTCGATAGGCGCGGTACTTATGGTGGGGTATTCCTCTACTGACTTGATGTGGGTAGTCCGGACGGCCCTACTTACGACGATTCTCTGGGTATCAGCCCATTTCATTTCTAAGAAGCGCCAGATTCAAAAAGTGGATGGCATCGACCGTAGCTGATGCTCCCATGGTTGTACGGGACGCTAGTCACCTGATTTAGGCAGCGGAGAAATTGCCCAATGGCATCGGAGGAGGAGGGGGTGTTACACCGCCGGTAGAGCGTGAGGTGGGACCATGTCTCGCGTCACGCAGCGGCGTCGAAGGTGACTTGGTGGTTAAGGACGTCTTCGTAGGAAAACGACGGCGCCGCGCGCTCCACTACGGAGGGGATACGCGCGGCGGTCGGAAACATGACGGGAGAAAGAGTTACTTCTTCAGGCCATCAATGATGTCGTTGAAGGCAGCAACCGGGCGCATGGTCTGGTTGAGCTTCTCCTCGTTCGGGGCGTAGTAGCCGCCGAGGTCGACGGGGGAGCCCTGGACGTCGAGAAGCGCCTGCTCAATCTCGCCTGCCTTGGCCTCGAGGGCCTCAGCAACCGGCTTGAAGGCCTCGGCCAGCTCGGCGTCGTCAGTCTGCGCAGCCAGCTCCTTGGCCCAGTTGAGGGTCAGGAAGAAGTGGGAGCCGCGGTTGTCGTTCTCGCCCACCTTGCGGGACGGGGACTTGCCCTCATCCAGCAGGGTCTCGGTGGCCTTGTCCAGCGCAGCGGCCAGCACACCAGCCTTGGCGTTGCCGTTGGTGTTGTGCTCGTGGCGGAAAGACTCAGCCAGGGCCAGGAACTCACCGAGGGAGTCCCAGCGCAGGTGGTTCTCCTCCTGAACCTGCTGGACGTGCTTCGGAGCGGAGCCGCCGGCACCGGTCTCGAACAGGCCGCCGCCAGCCATGAGCGGAACCACGGACAGCATCTTTGCGGAAGTGCCCAGCTCGAGGATGGGGAAGAGGTCGGTGTTGTAGTCACGCAGGACGTTACCGGTCACGGAGATGGTGTCCTCGCCCTTGCGGATGCGCTCGACGGAGATCTTGGTCGCGGTGACCGGATCCTCGATGGAGATGTCGAGGCCCTCGGTGTCGTGATCCTGCAGGTACTTCTTGACCAGCTCGATGAGGTTGGCGTCGTGGCCGCGCTCCGGGTCGAGCCAGAAGATAGCCTTCATGCCGGACAGGCGAGCACGGTTGACGGCCAGCTTGACCCAGTCCTGGATCGGGGCGTCCTTGGTCTGGCAGGCGCGCCAGATATCGCCAGCTTCCACGTCGTGGGAGATGAGAGCCTCACCCTTGGAGTTGCGAACCTCAACGGTGCCCGCAGCCGGGATCTTGAAGGTCTTGTTGTGGGAGCCGTACTCCTCAGCCTTCTGTGCCATGAGGCCGACGTTCGGGACGGTACCCATGGTGGTCGGGTCGTAAGCGCCGTTGGCCTTGCAGTCCTCGATCACGGCCTGGTAGACGCCGGCGTAGGAGGAATCCGGGATGACGGCGAGAGTGTCCTGCTCCTCGTCGTTCTTGTTCCACATGTGGCCGGAGGTGCGGATCATGGCCGGCATGGAGGCGTCAATGATGACGTCGGACGGAACGTGCAGGTTCGTAATGCCCTTGTGGGAGTTGACCATGGCGAGGTCCGGACCCGCGGCCAGCGCGGCGTCGAAAGCGGCCTTGATCTCAGCGCCGTTCTCCAGCTTGTCCAGGCCCTCGTAGATAGCGCCCAGGCCGTTCTCGCCGTTGAGGCCAGCGGCCTCGAGCTCCTCGCCGTACTTCTCAAAGACGTCAGCGAAGAAAGCACGGACGACGTGGCCGAAGATGATCGGGTCAGAAACCTTCATCATGGTGGCCTTGAGGTGAGCGGAGAAGAGCACGCCCTCCTCCTTGGCGCGGGCAACCTGTGCCTTGAGGAACTCGTCGAGTGCCTTGGCGGACATGAAGGTGCCGTCGATGACCTCACCCTTGAGGACCGGCAGCTTCTCCAGCAGGGTCTGCTCGCCCTCGGCGGTCTTCAGAACGATGGAGAGGGTGTCCTCCTCCGGCATGATGACGGACTTCTCGTTGTGGCGGAAGTCGTTAGCGTCCATGGTGGCCACGTTGGTCTTGGAATCAGCGGACCACGCGCCCATCTTGTGCGGGTTCTTCTTAGCGAAGTTCTTGACCGCAATCGGGGCGCGGCGGTCGGAGTTGCCCTCACGCAGAACCGGGTTGACGGCGGAGCCCTTGACGGCGTCGTACTTCTCCTGAGCCTCTTCGTATTCCGGAAGGTCGTAGCCGGCGGCCTGCAGCTCAGCGATGGCCTTCTTCAGCTGCACCAGGGAAGCGGAGATGTTCGGCAGCTTAATGATGTTAGCTTCCGGGGTCTTGGCCAGCTCGCCGAGCTCAGCCAGGGCGTCGGAGACCTTCTTGTCACCAAGGCGCTCCGGGAACTGGGCCAGGATGCGGCCGGCCAGGGAAATGTCGCGGGTTTCTACCTCGATGCCCGCGGTGGAAGCGAAGGCCTCCACGACCGGCTTGAAGGAGTAGGTCGCCAGCAGCGGCGCCTCGTCGGTACGGGTCCAGATAATCTTTGCCATGGTTCTCCTAAAGAAGTTGAAAACTGTTCAACCTCACAGGATACCTGTCTTATTTTCTCGCGGTGCCGGTCCCCCTGTGACTCGCGCCACCAGCGGGGGAAGTCTGTGTACTTGGCACAACCTTTCCGGCTGGACTTACGAGCTCGGGAGGGGAAGTACTAAGGTCTGCCCACGTGAAACCGATGAATACCCGTATCCAACGCCGCCCCGTCCCACGCCAGACGGAAATCTCCGCGACGCGCCGCACCATCGTCATGATTGCCATGGCGCTGGGTGCTTTCGCCATCGGTACCACGGAGTTCACCTCCATGGGCCTGCTGCCGCTCATCGCGGATGATTTCGGCATTACGGAAGACACGGCGTCGGTAGTCATCTCCGTCTACGCGCTCGGTGTCGTCGTGGGCGCCCCAGTCATCGCCGCACTTACAGGCAAGCTCCCACGCCGCCGCCTCATCATCCTGCTCATCGCCTTCTTGCTCGTGGGTAACCTGCTGACAGCCCTGGCCCCGAACTACGGCGTCCTGCTGGTGGCGCGCTTCATCGCGGGTCTGCCGCATGGTGCATACTTTTCCGTAGCTAATCTGGCTGCGGCCTCGATGGCGCCACCGGGCAAGCAAGGTTTTGCCATGTCGATGGTGGGCATGGGCCTCTCCGTTGCCACCGTGATCGGTGTACCAGCAGCCCAAGCGTTGGGTCAGGGATTGGGCTGGCATGCGGCGTACTTTGTGGTCGTGGCCATTGCGGGGCTCACGATGGTCCTGCTCTTTTTCCTCTTCCCGCACATGACGCGCATGCCGGAAACGGATATGTTCACCGAGCTCGGCGCGCTGAAAAACAGCCAGGTCCTGCTCACCGTATTCCTCGGCACTGTTGGTTTCGGTGGCATGTTTGCCGTCTACACCTACATCACGTGGACCATGACGGAGGTCGCCGGCATGGACCCGAGCCACACGTGGATTGTGCTCATGGCCTATGGCATCGGTATGACTGTTGGCAATGTCGCCGGTGGTGCGCTGGCGGACCGAAACCTGGAATTCGGCATCATCTTTGCTCTCGTCTGCATGGTCGGAGTGTCAGTGACCTTCTACTTCGTGGCTCACAACGCATGGGCGGGCACGATCGCCTTTGGTGTCTTGGCCTTCTTTGGCTCCATCCTTGTGCCCTCCCTGCAGCTGCGCCTGGTCAACGTGGCGGGGGATGCGCAGACCCTCGCGGCGGCGTTGAATCAGTCCGCCCTCAACATCGCCAATGCGGCGGGCGCGGCCATCGGCGGTGCGGTCGTGGGCGCTGGGTATTCCTATAATTCCACCGCGCTGGCAGGTGCAGGCCTGGCGGTGGCCGGCTGCATCACCTGGGTCGTCACCATGTGGGACAAGCGCCGCCGGGGCCCTTCCGTGAAGATTATTGAACAGAGTTAGACTGACCGGCATGAGTTTCACCATCGCCTCCGTCAACGTCAACGGCATCCGCGCGGCCTGCAAACAGCGCAATGAGAACAACCCGGGGATGAACGCGTGGTTGGAAACCACGCCGGCCGACGTCGTCCTCATGCAGGAGGTGCGAGCCAACCCCGAGCAGACCCAGAAGGCCCTGGCCCCGGCTCTGGAGGCCGGATGGAACCTGGTGCAGGCCGAATCCGCCGCCAAGGGCCGCGCGGGCGTGGGCATCTTATCGAAGCATGCGCTTGGCGACGTCTCCGTGGGCTTCGGCTCCTTCGCCGAATCCGGCCGCTTCATTGCCGCCACCGTGGAAGGCGTGCGCGTGGCCTCTTTGTATCTGCCCTCCGGCGACGTGGATTCGCCGAAGCAGGATGAGAAGTACCTCTTCTTGGATGAATTCTCTGAAGTTCTAGATGAGATGGCTGCGGCCTACCCGGAGGCCGTTATCGGCGGCGACTGGAATATTTGCCACCGCGCCCAGGACTTGAAGAACAACAAGCCCAACGAGAAGAAGTCCGGCCACCTGCCGGAGGAGCGCGCTTTCATGGATCGCGTCTTTGGCTCCTTCCCGGATGCGCAGCCGCAGGAGAAGAAGGGGCTCGGGGATTGGCTCGGCGTGGTGGATTATGAGACCAAGACCGCCTGGGAGGCGGCCGCGGACCCGCAGTGGTTTGACGTCGCCAGGCGCCTGCACCCGGAGGCTGAGGGGCCCTATACCTGGTGGACCTACCGCGGCCAGGCTTTCAATAACGACGCTGGGTGGCGCATCGATTATCAAGCGGCCACGAAGTCTATGCTGGACCGCGCGCAGCGCACATGGGTGGAGAAGGCGCCGACGGTGGAGGAGCGCTGGTCCGATCACTCTCCTCTTCTGGTGGAGTACAAGTAGCCGAATTCAAGTAGTGGTACGATAATCCCGTCTTAACGTCCTTTTCTATTTCGCAGGAGATGCTCATGACCCGCGCAATCATCTACTTTGTCCTCGGCGCTATTCTGCTTGCCCTGGGTATCTGGTGGTGGACCATCGTCGGACCGTCCTTTGCCTTCCTTGGCCCGATCGTCCTCCAGGGTGTTGGCGGCGCGTTCATGGTGGCCGGTTTCGCCGTCATGATGGACGTTATTAGCCCGACCTCCCGCAAGATTTAATCGACGCACCGCCTCCCCGCGGGAGGCGGCAGAGTAGAGTAGTCAACCATGATTGACTCCACTTCTGCATCGACCTCCGCTTCTCGAGTCCTCTCTGGTATTCAGCCCACGGCGGACTCCTACCACCTCGGTAACTACCTCGGTGCGCTCAAGCAGTGGATTGACCTGCAAGACTCGCACGAGGCCTTTTACTTCATCCCGGACCTGCACGCCATCACGGTGGAGCAGAACCCGGAGGAGCTGCGCCACCGCACCGTGGCGGGCGCCGCGCAGCTCATCGCATTGGGCATCGATCCGGCGAAATCGACCCTCTTCGTGCAATCCCACGTCCCCGCGCACGCGGAGCTGACGTGGGTTTTGCAGTGCCTGACGGGCTTCGGTGAGGCCTCCCGCATGACCCAGTTCAAGGACAAGTCCCTCAAGCAAGGCCAGGACCGCACGTCCGTGGGCCTGTTTACCTACCCCGTTTTGATGGCCGCGGATATCCTCCTGTATTCCCCGCACTATGTGCCGGTGGGGGAGGACCAGCGCCAGCACCTCGAGCTCACTCGCAACCTGGCGGAGCGCTTCAACAACAAATACGGCGAGGTCTTCCGCGTGCCAGAGGCCTTCATTCCGGAGGGCTCAGCCAAGATTTATGACCTGCAGGAGCCGACGTCCAAGATGTCGAAGTCGGGGGCAAACCCGAAGGGCATCGTGAACCTGCTCGATGCTCCTAAGACCTCCGCTAAGCGCATTAAGTCCGCGGTGACCGATGACCTCGGCGTGGTGGCCTTCGACCGCGAGAAGCAGCCCGGCGTGTCCAACCTGCTGGCTATCCAGTCTGCGCTGACCGGTGAGAGCATCCCGAACCTCGTGGACAAGTACGCGGGCCAGGGCTATGGCCACCTGAAGGTGGACACAGCAGAAGCGCTGGAGGCCTTCACCACTCCGCTGAAGGCACGCTACGACGAGCTCATGGAAGACCGCGGCGAGCTCGAGCGCATCTTGGCCCAGGGTGCCGAGCGCGCTACAGAGATCGCCTCCCCGCTCGTGGACAAGGTCTACGAGGCGGTGGGCTTCCTCCCCGCGCGCCGTGGCTGAGTTGGTTAGCATGATGAAGACTGTGTAGAGGACTCTGTAACTTATTTCTGTAATTCATAAAAAGGGGAAAGCCTGTGGCGCCAACGACTCAACCCGATGAGAAGAAGACCGATGACTACGGCATCGAGCGTGCTAATGCCGATGAGCCGGGCGCGGTAGATAAAGTCCGCGAGAAGTCCGGTTTTATCGACCACATCATGAAGATGCTGGACCGCTACGGCAGCCAGGGCGGAAACCAGTTCGCGGCCGGAATTACGTATTTCTCGGTTCTGGCTATCTTCCCCATCTTCATGCTCACGGTGGCAGCCATCGCCACCGTGTTGGCCAATCGCCCCGATCTCATGCAGCAACTGGAGGAGCAGATCGCGAACTCCGTGTCTGGCGATCTGGGGGATTCGATTACGCAGATTCTGCATACCGCGATTGAACAGCGCGGCGCGATGTACGGCATCGGTGGCCTGACTACCCTGTGGTCCGGGCTGGGCTGGATGAACAACCTGCGCATTGGCATTTCGGCGATGTGGATGCAGGATCCGACTGACGCCCCGGGCAACTTTGTGACCAAGAAGCTCAGCGATCTGCTGGGGCTCATCGGCCTGCTCGTGGCCATGGTTATCGCCTTCGGCGTGACGGCGGCGGGTTCTTCCGGACTGACCCAAAAGATTTTCGAGTGGGTCGGTATTGAGTCTTTCCCTGGCATGGGCGCAGTGCTGGTTGTGGCCGGTATCGTCATCGGCCTTATCGCCAACTTCCTCGTCTTCTGGTGGATGGTGGCCTTCCTGCCGCGCACGAAGGTTCCCACCAAGTCGGGACTGATGGGCGCGGCCATTGGTGCGGTGCTCTTTGAGGTAATCAAGCAGCTGTCCACCGTCATCATGTCCTCCGCGGCGGGCAACCCGGCAGGCGCCGTGTTCGGCCCCGTAATCGTCCTCATGGTGGTCATGTACTTGGTCTGGCGCGTCGTCCTGTACGTCTCCGCATGGACGGCCACCACCGAGGAATCCCTCGAGCTGCTCGTGCCGCCCGTCCCAGACCAGGCTGTCATCCGCGTCCGCAACGAGATCCGCCAGGGCCCGAACCCGGGCGTGACCCTGGGCGCCGGTGCCGCCCTGGGCGCAGCCGCAGCTGGTGCCTGGGCCCTGCTGCGCCGAAAGTAGGGTGGGGATGCTACCAGCGTCTTTTGCCCCGAACCTTTACGAGCACTTCACCCTCGATTCGCGCGCGACCTCACGAGAACTGGGCGTGCAGTTGGCGGCTGCCGACGCTCACCTCGAAGGCCTCGGCTACCTCCCCGAAGCCCCAGAGCGCGAGGAGCTTGCCGTTGCCTCCCGCATTCTGTGCGAGCCTTCCTCCCGCGCCAGCTATGACCAAAAGGTCGAGTCCGGCGCCCAGCTCACGTGGGCGCAGCTGGAGGAGTACGCGAATACCGGCCGGTGGGGTGAGAGCACGCACGCCCCAACGTCAACTCCGCCCCGCGATGATGCGCGGCGCGCCTCTCCCGGAAACCGCGTGCTCATGGCCGTCATTGACTACTTCCTCGCGGCCCTCGTGGTGTCTTTCATCGTCGGCTTTGGCTTTACCAACCCGGATGATAATTCGGTGTGGATCGTCAGCATCTCCAGCATCTTCACGGTGGCTTACTACATCTGTTTCGAGGTCCTCGCCGGGGCAACACCTGCGAAGATGATTGCCGGGTATACCGTGCGCGATGTGACAACCCACGAGAAGCTCACCTGGCAGCAGAGCATCAGGCGCAATTGGTGGCGCGTGGCCTCCCTCGTGCCGCTCATTGGGCCGCTGATCGCCTTCTTTGGTGCCCTCTACGTGGTGACCACGATTGGCTCGAAGAACAACCTACGCGGCCAGCACGACATCATGGCTAACGCCGAAGTAGTGAAAAAGTAGCAACTACTACCACGAGGAGCGCGACGAGCCCCGCCACCATCCAGCCAATCCAGCCCTGCGAGCCTTCGAAGGACGAAGACTCCGCAGCCGCCTCCGCGGTGGCGGGCGCAGCCGGGGTGGTGGGAGCCGGGCTCGTAACCGCAGACTCCGCAGGCTCTTCCTTTCCGGCTGCGAAGTCATCTAGGTGCCCGACGCCATCGCCGGCGCGGACGTCGGAGGCTTCGTCGAGAAGCATCTGCGCCTGCTCCCAGGCACGGAACCCATGCTCGACGGTCGTATCGAGAAGCACCGCCTGCAGGCGACGCCCATCGCGGTCGATAGCGCCGACGAAAGTGTGGTGGGCGTCCTCGGTATAGCCCGTCTTGCCGCCGATACCATCCGGGTCGTTGAGGAAGAGCCCATTGTCGTTCCACAGCTCATAGCCGGGCATGTCACCCCAGCCGGGAAACTCCACGTGCTCAGTATCGACGATGCGCGCGAAGGTGTCGTTGGCAAAAGCCGCGCGGTAGATCAACGAGATATCCGCCGCGGACGTCGACATACCCGCCGCGTCCAGCCCGGAGTAGCTCGCCGCCACCGTCGAGCGCGTGCCAATCTCCTTCGCCTTTGCGTTGACCTTCGCGAGCGCCTTCTCATCCCCGCCAACAGCCTGCGCGAGAGCGTGCGCGGCGTCGTTGCCGGAAGCCATGAGCAAACCCTGCAAAAGCTGCTCCACGGTATAGACACCATCTGGGCCGAGGCCGACGGCAGAGCCCTCGATGGAGGCGTCGTCAAGCGTGGCGGTGATGCGCTGGTCCAGGGGGAGTTCCTCGATGACCACGAGTGCTAACAGCGCCTTGATGATGGAGGCGGGGCGGTAGCGCCCATTGGGGTCCTTCATGGCGATGATTTCGCCGGTGTCCAGGTCACTGACCATCCACGCCGACGCCACCACGTCCTTATTGACCCGAAAACCGCGCGGAGCGGTCACGCCGCAGGCAGCACCCTCAACAGCGGGCAGGGGAGTGGGCGCGACTTGGCCGGGGGAGAGACGCTCGGACGTGGTCGTTGGCTCCTCAGGAACGAGGGAGTGCGGGCAAGAGTCGGTATCCGGCGCGGTGGTGCGCGTGGGCGACGTTGACTCTTCCTCCTCTGCAAACGCCGGCGGCGTCGCGGCTAAGGCGAGGGCAGTCAGGATCGCGGGGACATGTTTCATAGCGTGCTTAATCCTAGACCCCGTCCTAGGATGATCCTCATGCATGACGCACCTCTGATTAGCCCCGAAAATAAAGACTCCGGCGCCGAGATTTTCGTCGGCCTGCCCAAGGTGACGCTCTTCGCGCCGTTGCCCACGGATGCTTCCACCCCAGAGGAGCTCCGCGCGGCCACGCACGCTGTTGTGCAGGCGCTTGCCGACGACCACGTGGTCTACGCCGAGCTCCGCCTGCGCCCCAGCGTCTTCCCCTTCGACGCGGCCGAGGCCCTCGCCGCCGCGCAGGAAGGACTGGACGTTCCTGGAATCGATGCCCGGCTCATCGCTGAGGGCGATGCCAGCGAGGCCGCGGTGGGCGTGGCGCTGACCGAGCTGTCCGCGGCTGAGAAACTCCGCGCGGATTTCATCCCGTGGGAGCGCGATGTCGATTCTTATGAGGATGCCGTGGCTGCAGTGCAGGCGGGTGCCACGCGCTTGGTGCACGCTACTGATCTCGTCGATGACTTCAGCGCGGATCTCGACGGCGTTCGCCCAGGCAGGGCCTCTGCATGGGTGCGGGATCGCCGCATCGCGCTGACCTTCGCGCCGCTGGAGGAGCTGCCCGCAGAGGAGTTGGCGGATCACCCTTTGCCGCTGCTGCAGCAGCTCGGCTTTACCTGCACGGTGGCGGGGGAGAAGCTCAGCGACGTCTTCTTGGCTCTGAGCGAGACCTTTGGCTACGGGCTGGAGGAGTTCTTCGACCTCACCATCAAGGCGATTGAGAACTCTTTTGCCAGCGAAGAGGACCGCCAGCGCCTCATCGAGCAGGAGATTCTGCCCGCCTATGAGGAACTGGCGGATCCGGAATTCGCGGAGGACGCTTCCGAGACAGAAGAAGAAACGGAAGAAGAGACTGAGTCCTCCGACTAGAAACTAAAAGCGGGAGAAGCGCTTCGTCAGCATCTCCTCTAGGCCCTTCCAGGACTCCGCGTGCTCGGTGTAGGGCTTGGAGGGAACGTAGCCTGCGTGCTCGGTGGAGCCGAGCATGTAGCCCAGGTAGTCCTGGAATCGCGGGTTCTGCAGCATGTAGGAGTTGATGGAGTCATCCCCGGACCAGTCGGCGGCGTCGGCGCAGACCTCGTAGCAGCGACCCATCTGATCCGTATCGACCGCCTCCGGGCCCTTTTCAATGTCACGCACGATGCCGTTGAAGTTGTACTGGTTATCCGGGTGGACCGTGACTTCCAGCTCACCAGCGTTCGCCGCGGCAACGACCTCTTCCCAGGTGGAGACCTTGGCCAAGTCGTGGTCGTCATTTTCCATGATCCAGCGCACGAGCACCTTGGAGCTGGGGAAGGTGAAGATCTCGCCCCACTTGCCCAGGAACACTGGCTTGCCGTCGAGGTAGGTGCGCAGGGTGTAGACAGTCCTTTGGTCGGCGGTGATCTTTACCGGGTCGATGCCTGCGGCTGCCCACGGGGAGCTGTCATAAGGATCTGCCGATTGTGCGGCGGCCTTGCGCTCTTCTTCGGCCTTTTTGCGTGCTTCCTCCGCCGCTTCGGTGGCGGAGGAAATGCGGGTGGCGGCGCTCGTGGTTGCATCCTGGGTGAAATCAGAAGAAGGAACGACCTTGACCACCTTGTCGAGGTCTTCGATCACTGCGCGCCAGTTGCTGTGGATAACGCGGCCCACGCCGGACCACTCGCTCATGCCCTGGTCGCCGGCGTAGTGATCGGCACCGCGGGCAGGGTTGCGCAGGATGGAGTGCGAAGCGAAAAAGATGACGGTGTGCTCGGCGCCGCTGACCTCTGCCAGCGAGTGCGCAATCTCCAAACAACGCGCGACCGTGGAGACGTTCTCGTGGCTCGGGCGGCCGGCGAGGTACTTCGGCATGCCGACGAGGTCGTACACGTGCTTCTTTTCAGGAACCACGCGGTCCGCCGCTTGGGAGTTGAACACTTCCCACTTGGGGTGATCGAGCAAGTCATGCTTCGTACCAGACTCGAGGAAGCACAGCATCTCGGCTTCCGTTTTAAAGAGCAGGACAGACTCGTCATCACCAAGAAAGGCCTGCCACTCGGAGCCGTTCTGGCGCCACTTTGGCGCCCATAGGGTATAAAAATCGCCCTCGGAAAGGGAGAGTTGGATAGGGACAATAGCGCGGGTGTTCATGGGGAAACAGTCTACCCTGTGGGCCTCCAGAAGCCTTTGAAAGCCATCCCCATGTTGTTGGTGCGCAATGGATTGGTTTGCACGGGGCTTCCGGCCTCCACCATCTGCCCGTCGCCGGAGTACATCGCCACGTGCCCATCCCACACGATGAGGTCACCGGGCTGCAGCTCCTCCGCGCTGACCTGTCGGCCCACGGTCTGGCTTTCAGCGGTGCGCGGCAGTTCCACGCCGGCCTGTCTCCAGGCCCATTGGGTGAGCCCTGAGCAGTCGAAACTACCGTTGCCGGTTCCGCCCCAGCCATAAGGAGTCCCCACTTGGGATAGTGCTGCTTGTGCTGCGGCCTGTCCCTGCGTGCTTGCCCCGTTCTCCGCCGCCGGGGCGACGAGCGCGTGGCGCGCCGTGTTTTCTTCTTGGGGGCCACGCACCGAAGGCTGGACCGCGCGCTGGCCGATGGGGACGAGGGGAGCCGCCGCCTGCAGAAGTTCGCCGGCTAAGTGCTTCAAGCGCTGCAGTGCCTTGCCGACGTACTCCATAGCGAGAGCCTGCAAAGCTGAGCGTGCCGCGGCCTGTGCCGCCGGGTTCGGAATGAGCAACCCCAGAGCTATAGGTAAACCGCGCTGGAGTAGCTCGAAGCCCAGTCCGATGAGTTCCCTGACGGCCGCTGAAATCAGCCCGCGCGCGGAAGCCAGAGCGGAGCGGGCCGTGGAGAGATCCTCAGTGGCTTGGCGGGCGGTGTCCAACAGCGCTCGCGGATCACCGTGCGCTATCTCCGCGAGGGGTCCCGCGGCAGTGAGATCGGGCACAGTGGGCAGGGAGACGTCGGGAAGCTGCGCCGGCTGCATCCGCGCAATCTGAGCTATCGCTGATTCCAACATCACAGACCTCCACACGCGCTCGCGAGGGCACTATCGGTCTCCTCGGCTTCCCGCGCCATGCGGAAGCTGGACTCTGCCACCGCTCCGGCATCGGCCCTGACCTGGGCAAGGCGTGCTGTGAGATTCTCCATGGCGGCGTTGAACGCACTGCTAAAGCCGTCCACGACCGGCTCTATCGGTAGCTCGGGAGAAGGAGCGGGAGAGGCCTGAGAGACAGTGGCAAGTTCGTGGGCTAAGCGGCGAGTGTGTTCAGTATCAATGGTGAAAGTATCGAAGCTAGTCATGCCTTATTAGACTTCACCGCCCGCTGATCGGTTCCCGACCAATTCTTATACAGTGAAGGACATGGATATCCACGTAGTAGACCACCCCCTCGCCACATCCCGGCTGACCCTCATGCGCGATGCCCGCAGCGACAACGCCGCCTTCCGCGCTGCCTTGCGAGATCTGGGCACCATGCTTGTTTATGAGGCGGCGCGCGACCTGCCCGTTGAGCACTTTGAGTGCGTCACACCCGTCGCCACGGCCGACGGTACTCGCCTGCAGGATCCGCCGATCATCGTGCCCATTATCCGCGCTGGCCTGGGCATGATTGATCCAGCACTGTCCATGATCCCGGATGCCCAGGTGGGCTTCATTGGCATGGCGCGCGATGAAGAAACCCACGAGCCGGTGCCTTACCTGGAAGCCCTGCCGGAGGATCTCAGCGGTCGGAGTGTCTTCGTGGTTGATCCGATGCTCGCCACGGGTGGTTCCCTCCTGCACTCCCTGAAGCTCCTGGCAGATCGCGGCGCTACCGACATCACGGCAATCTGCATGGTCTCCGCGCAGCCGGGCGTTGATGCACTGGCCAACTCGGGGCTGCCAGTCCGCTTGGTCACCGCAGCGATTGATCCCTCCCTCAACGAGGACGCCTACATCGTCCCGGGCCTTGGCGATGCCGGCGATCGCCTCTACGGTCCCCGCAATATCGACCTGTAGTGAAACCATCGGGCGGGGCAGACCGCTCAGTATATCTGGCGCGTGACCTGCCCGACTAACTGAACCGCATGGTCTAGTTGTAGACTCTTCCCAATAGGAAACCACGGAGGAGGAAGCAGTGATCTCGGACTACGTCAGTGAGTGGTTCAGCAACCACCGCGCGGAGGTCATCGCGTGGCGCCGCCATATCCACCGCCACCCGGAGACCTCCAATAACGAGGTGGAAACCACCCGCTTCCTGTCCCGCACCCTGCGCGAGTACGGCTTGGAGCCGCAGCTTTTCCCCGAAACCGGCCTCATGGTGGACATCGGTCCCGATACGGAACTCGGGCGCCTGGCCTTCCGCGCCGACATCGACGCGCTTCCTGTCACCGAGGTCACCGGCCTCGAATACACCTCCGAGGTGCCCGGCGTCATGCATGCGTGTGGGCACGACATGCACACCACCATTGCGCTGGCCACGGCCTGCGCCTTGGCGGACCTTAACCGCGAGCATCCGCTGGATTTCGGTGTTCGTGTTATCTTCCAGCCCGCTGAAGAGGTGTGGGTGGGCGGTGCCACCGACGTTATCGAGTGGGGCGCGCTCGAAGGTGTGAACTCCATCTTCGCCGTCCACGTGGAACCGAAGCTGCGCGTCGGACGCATCGGCGTCCGCGCCGGGGCGATCACCTCGGCCACCGATGTCGTGGAAATCAACGTCTCCGGCCCGGGCGGGCACACGTCACGCCCGCACTTGTCGGCAGACGTCGTCTATGCCCTGGGCAAGCTGCTGACGGACCTGCCGGGCTTGCTCTCGCGCCGCGTCGATCCGCGCACCGGCACCGTTTTGGTGTTTGGCCAGGTGAATTCGGGTTATGCCCCGAACGCGATTCCCGAGACCGGCTCTGTGTCCGGCACGATGCGCACGGCGGACATTGGCATTTGGCGCGACATGCAGCAGCTCTTCTCTGAGTTGGTGGAGCAGGTGCTAGCGCCCTTGGGGGTCGAGCACGAGTTGGTCTATCACCGTGGGGTTCCGCCCGTGCTTAACGACGACGTCTCCACCGCCCTTCTCGCCAGCGCTGCCCAGGCCATCGACCCGCAAGCCGTGGTCCAGGCGCCGCAGTCCTCGGGCGGCGAGGATTTCTCCTGGTACCTAGAGAAGGTCCCCGGCTCCATGGCCCGTTTGGGCTGCTGGTCTGGTGAAGGAGAGCAGCATGATCTCCACATGGGGGATTTGGCGCCTGATGAGCGGGCTATCGGCGTGGGAGTCAAACTCTTTGGTTCCGTAGCAGAACAGTTCGCCAACGTGGAGGATTAAGCGCCTAAGCACTACACTGTGACAAGGATTTCCCAGAGTTCTTATAGGCAGAATTTTAAAAAAGGAGCGACAGTGTCACAGGAAGCCCCCCGCATCGTAATTATCGGCGGTGGCCCCGCAGGCTACGAGGCTGCGACCGCCGGCGCCAAGTACGGCGCGCACATTACGTTGGTTGAGGAACAGGGCCCGGGTGGCTCCTCCGTTCTCTTGGACTGCGTGCCCTCGAAGTCTTTCATCGCTGGCGCCAACATTCGCACCGACTTCCGCCGCGCGGATGATATGGGCCTGAACCACCAGCTCGGCTCGCTGCAGCTGAGCCTGGAGGCCCTCAACGGCCGTGTGCAGGCGCTGGCTGCAAACCAGTCCCGCGACGTGCGCGCGGGCCTAGAGAAGATCGGCGTCAAGGTCATCGATGGGCGTGCAGCCTTCTCCGAGGATCAGCACGGTGTGAAGGGGGCAGCGCACAAGATCGATGTCACCCACAACGATGGCACCACTGAGACCCTCGACGCGGACCTCGTCCTCGTTGCTACCGGTGCCACCCCGCGCATCCTGCCGGGCGCGCAGCCGGACGGCGAGCGCATCCTCACCTGGCAGCAGGTGTATGACCTCAAGGAGGAGCCGGAGCACCTCATCGTGGTGGGCTCCGGTGTGACCGGTGCGGAGTTCGTTTCTGCTTTCGCGGAGATGGGAGTGCGCGTGACCATGGTGGCGTCCCGCGACCGCATTCTGCCGCACGATGACGCTGACGCTGCCGACGTCCTCGAGACCGTCCTGGCTGAGCGCGGCGTGGAGCTGGAGAAGAACTGCCGCGTGGAGACGGTCTCCCGTACAGAAGACGGCAACGTCGTGGTCAAGACCCAGGATGGCCGTGAGATCCACGGATCCCACGTCATCATGTCGATTGGTTCCATTCCGAATACCAAGAACCTGGGCCTTGAGCACGTTGGTGTGGCCACCACGCCGTCCGGCCACATTGAGGTTGACCGCGTCTCCCGCACCAACGTCGCCGGCATCTATGCCGCCGGTGATTGCTCCGATCTGTTCCCGCTGGCTTCCGTTGCGGCAATGCAGGGCCGCATCGCCATGTACCACTCCCTGGGTGAGGGTGTGTCCCCGCTGCGCTTGAAGACCGTGGCAACCGCCGTGTTTACCCGCCCAGAGATCGCTGCCGTGGGCTTCACTCAGGCAGAGATTGAGGCCGGTGAGGTCGCTGCCCGCACCGTCATGATGCCGCTGAACACCAACCCACGTGCCAAGATGCGCTCCCTGCAGCATGGCTTCGTTAAGCTCTTCTGCCGCGCTACCTCCGGCCGTGTCATCGGCGGCGTTATCGTCGCGCCGACCGCCTCCGAGCTCATCCTGCCCATCGCCGTGGCGGTGACCAACCAGCTCACGGTGAACCAGCTGGCGGATTCCTTCGCGGTCTACCCGTCCCTGTCGGGCACCATCACGGAGGCGGCCCGCCGCCTTGTCGCCCACGACGACCTTGAATAGCGACCGCGAGTAAATCAGACCCGGCTCTGGTTTAGCTTCGGCTCGGATTTATAAGCCCAGTGTGCTCACGGCATGCTGGGCTTCTTCCATGGTGAACTTCTCGCCGTACTCGCTGGTGAGCTGATCGAGCAGCGCCGGGCCGGACATCGGCATCATCTCCTGGTAGTTTTCCGCTGCCTCGACGGCTTCGGCCATCCAATCAGCATTCACCGTGTCGACGGCGTACTGAGCCTGTTCCGGCGTGAACTTCTCTCCGTACTCGGACGTCAGCTGGTCATAGAGCTTGGCCTTAGAAAAAGCGGCGAAGTCCACGTAGTGTTCGGCGGACTCGAGAGCCTCGGCATTCCAATCCACATCGAGCTGATCCATGGCGTACTGCGCCGCCTCCGGGGAGAATTGCGAGCCGTATTCGCTCGTGAGCTGGTCATAGAGCTTAGCCTCAGAGAAGGCAGAAAAGTCCACATAGCGCTTCGCCGCGCGCAGAGCATTCTTGTGCTCTGTGGGCACGGCGTTGTCATCGCTGCCGGTATCGCCTGCGGCGGATTCCACGTCAGCTGCGGCGTTGTTGATATCGACGGCCGTGATACTCGTGCTTGGCTCCGATGCTGCGGTGTTGGTCGGGTCATCGCCGTCAGAACCCGCATTGAGGGCGGCGCTGCCGAGCACCAATACCGCGATTGCACCCGCGCCCCACTTGAGGCAGCCGCCTTTCTTCTTTTTCTTCGGTGCTGCCTGCTCTGGGGTTGGCTCCGGGGAGAACTGGGGAGCTGCATAAGGGTTGGACATGAGAGAGAACCTCCTGCGTAGGTGAGTGAAGAGAACTCGGCGTGGTGCCGAACAAGGTTCATCATGGCAGGCGCTGCGGACATGGCCGTGGCGGGTTCGAATGCGTAAGCGAAAGGTATGAAAACTACGAGGTGGCGTATGCCGTCACCGGCGTGGCATTGAGGTCGAGGCTGACGGGCCGGCCTGCCTGCGGGAAGGCGCGCTGCGGGCACGCCGGGCGCGGGCACGCGGCGCAGCCGGGGCCGATGGGGGTCGCCTCGGAAGGGGAGAGGTTGAGCGCGTCCGCGTAGACCACGCGATCCGCTTGTGCGATATCGCAGCCTAAACCCACGACGAATTCCTTGCGCGGCGTGCCCCAAGCCTGAGCTTGTCCTTGGACGAAGCGCGCGATCCATAAGTAGGTGTGGTCATCGGGCATCGAGGCCACCTGGCGCGTGATGCGGTTGGGCGTTTCAAACGCGCGGTGCACCACCCACAATGGGCAGGAGCCGCCGCTGCGGGCGAAGTGGAAAGCGGTGGAGGACTGGCGCTTGGAGATATTGCCCGCGCGGTCGGTGCGGATGAAGGAGAAGGGAACACCTTGGTGGCCGGGTCGCTGTAACGTCGCCAAGCGCTGCGCGGTGGTTTCGAACCAGTGCCAAAGGCCGTCGCGATGACGTCGATGTCATAGCGCGTTTCCTCTGCGGTGGCGAGGAACTGGGTATAAGGCATGGTCACGGCGGCGGCAAAATACTGCGCGAGGCCCAGCGTGCCAATAGTCTGTGCTTCCTCGCCCGGTAATTCGGCGACGAGTTCCGCGCAGTGCTCCGGGTAGGCCAGCAGGCAGTACTGAAGGGCCATCTCAAAAACCAGCTGGGATTCCGTAAGGCCCGCGCGCAGGTGCAGCTCCCGGTTGTGGAAGGTGCGTCGGCGCGGAGACGAGGAGGAAAATCGCGTCGTAACACCGAACTCATCCTGCAGGACGGAAGCCAAGCGACCGCGGCGCAGAACTCGGTCCCCGAGCGAATCGGAAAGCTCCTCGGCGGCGATGTCGAGACTGTGGACGTAGTTGTGCGCGTCGTAAAAGAAGTCGCGGACCGCTTCGAAGGGGCCGGGTTCGGCGGGGGTGTGCGCGGCGGCGTCGACAAGCCGGGGCAGAAGTTCGGGGAAGCGCCCGCTGAGGTCGGTGAGGGTGGCTTCGGAGGCCTCGGGGAAGAGCTGGCGCAGCTCGGCGAGCGCACGCAGGTCACGGTCCCCAGCGAAGTAGGTGGCATCAACACCGAAGCGCTGGGTCAGCTGCATGAGGACGGTGACGGTGAGCGGGCGCTGGTCATTTTCCAACTGATTGAGATAGCTGGTGGATAGCCCCAGCTGCTTCGCCATGGCGGCTTGCGTGAGGTGGCGTTCCTTGCGTAATGCGTGGATTCTCGCCCCCGCGTAGTGCTTGGTCACCGTCTGTTTCCTCCTAAAAAGCCTTCCTGCCTGGGGATTCCACAAGTTTTGCAAGTAACGCAAATCCCTGCAACAGATAGTCACAGTTTACACATGTGGCAGGGCGCACGGGCTGGGGTTAGTGTGATGCCTATCGCAATTGTTGTTCTTGTCTAGGAGGAGAACCCCTTTGATTAACCACGAAGTACGTACCCACAAGTCCGCCGAGAACTTCCCCATCGAAGAGCACCTCGCCTACAAGATCGCCAAGGTAGCCGCCGATCCCGTCGAGGTTCCGGCCGAGACCACCGAGATGATCATCAACCGCATCATCGATAACGCCTCCGTGGCCGTCGCTTCCGCCACCCGCCGCCCGGTTACCTCCGCCCGCGTTATTGCGCAGGCCCACCCGGTGCAGGAAGGCGGCGCCACCATCTTCGGCGTGGACGGCGCATACTCCGCCGAGTGGGCAGCCCTAGCCAACGGCACTGCCGTGCGCGAGCTGGACTACCACGACACTTTCCTCGCCGCCGATTACTCCCACCCGGGCGATAACATCCCGCCGATTCTGGCCGTGGCACAGCACAAGGGCCTGACCGGCAAGGACCTCATCCGCGGCCTGGCTACCGGCTATGAAATCCAGGTCAACCTGGTCAAGGGCATCTGTCTCCACGAGTGGAAGATCGACCACGTGGCGCACCTCGGCCCCTCCGTCGCCGCGGGCCTCGGCACCATGCTGAACCTCGACGTCGAGACCATCTACCAGGCCATCGGCCAGGCGCTGCACACCACCACCGCTACCCGCCAGTCCCGCAAAGGTCTCATTTCCTCTTGGAAGGCTTATGCACCGGCCTTTGCCGGCAAGATGGGCATCGAGGCAGTGGATCGCTCCATGCGCGGCGAGGGCGCCCCGGCCCCGATTTGGGAAGGTGAGGACGGCTTCATTGCGTGGATGCTGCACTCCCCGGAGCGCACCTACACCGTCCCGCTGCCGGCGGAGGGTGAGGAAAAGCGCGCCATCCTGGACACCTACACCAAGGAGCACTCCGCGGAGTACCAGGCGCAGGCCCCGATCGACATGGCCTTTGCACTTAAGAAGACGCTCGCGGAGAAGGGACTGAAGACCGAGGACATCGAGTCCATCGTCCTGCACACCTCGCACCACACCCACTACGTCATCGGTACCGGCGCCAACGACCCGCAGAAGATGGACCCGAACGCCTCCCGCGAGACCCTGGATCACTCCATCATGTACATCTTCGCCGTGGCCCTCCAAGACGGCGAGTGGGACTACGAGACCTCCTACTCCGATGAGCGCAAGCACCGCCAGGACACCATCGACCTGTGGCACAAGATCTCCACCGTCGAGGACCCCGAGTGGACCCGCCGCTACCACTCCAACGACCTGGATGAGAAGGCCTTCGGCGGCAAGGCTGTCCTTACCTTCAAGGACGGCACTGTGATTGAGGACGAGCGCGCGGTGGCCGACGCCCACCCGCTCGGCGCCCGCCCCTTCGGCCGCGAGGAATACATCAACAAGTTCAAGAAGCTCGCCGCCGGCAAGGTCTCGGAGGAGGAGCAGGAGCGTTTCCTCGCTGCCGCGCAGAACCTGGAGAACCTCACCGACCTGAACGAACTCAACGTTCGCCTCACCGACGAGGCTATCGCCACCGCACCCGAGACTCCGAAGGGACTGTTCTAAATGGCTGGCCTATTTGGCTCCACTATCAGCAACGCAGACAAGCGCAAGAGCTTCCGCGAGGCGCTAAATGCACCGGAAATCACCACGCTGCCGGGCGCCTTCAACCCGCTGACCGCGCGCCTTATCCAGGATCTCGGTGGCTTCGGCGGCGTCTACGTCTCCGGCGCGGTGCTGGCTAATGACTTGGGTCTCCCGGACATTGGACTGACCACGTTGACCGAGGTAGCGCAGCGCGCCGGGCACATCGCCCGCGCCACGGACTTGCCGGTGCTTGTCGACGCCGACACGGGCTTCGGCGAACCTATGTCCGCCGCCCGCACGGTTGCCGCGCTGGAGGACGCTGGCCTGGCCGGCTGCCACCTGGAGGACCAGGTCAATCCGAAGCGCTGCGGCCACCTCGATGGCAAGGAAGTGGTGCCGACGGATCTCATGGTTCGCCGCATCACCGCCGCGGTCAACGAGCGCCGCGATGAGAACTTCATCATCTGTGCCCGTACCGACGCAGCCGGCATCCACGGCATCGATGAGGCCATCGAGCGCGCCAAGGCCTACGCCGACGCCGGCGCTGACCTCATCTTCACCGAGGCCCTGTACTCGCCGGAGGACTTCGAAAAGTTCCGCGCCGCCGTGGACACCCCGCTGCTGGCCAACATGACGGAGTTCGGTAAGACCGAGCTGCTGTCGGCTAAGCGCATTGAAGACTTGGGCTATAACGCCGTCATCTGGCCGGTATCCACCCTGCGCGTGGCCATGGGTGCTACCGAAGAATTCCTCCGCGACATGCAGGAAACCGGCCTGCAATCCGAGGAATGGCTCGACCGCATGCAGCACCGCTCCCGCCTGTATGAGCTGGTGCGCTACGACGAGTACAACGCCTTCGACCAGAGCGTGTTCACCTACTCCAAGGACAGCTACAAGCCCACCTTTGACTAAACCCCACGGCCTAGAACTCAATCTAGACCCCTATAAAAGGAGAAAAACACCATGTCTGAAACCCCAGAGATCCGCAAGGGCCTGTACGGCGTTGTCGTCGACGAGACCGCCGTGTCCAAGGTTGTCCCGGAGACCAACTCCCTGACCTACCGTGGCTACCCGGTGCAGGAGCTGGCCCGCTACTGCTCCTTCGAGGAGGTTGCTTACCTGCTGTGGAACGGCGAGCTGCCGACCCAGGATGAGCTGGTCCGCTTCTCCGCTCGTGAGAAGGCGCTGCGCCACCTGGACCGCCACCTCATCGACCTGATCACCTCCATGCCGAAGTCCTGCCACCCGATGGACGTTCTGCGTACCGCGGTCTCCTTCATCGGTTCCCAGGACCCGGAGGAGTACACCAAGGATTCCGAGCACATTCGCCGCACCGCCCTGGAGCTCATGGCGAAGCTGCCGACCATCGTCGCGCTCGACATCCGCCGTCGCCGCGGTGAGGGCTACATCGAGCCTTCCCGCAAGAAGGGCTTTGCGGAAAACTTCCTGTGGATGGTCTTCGGTGAGGAGGAAGGCTCGCCGGCCCTCTCGCGCTCCGATATCGAGGCCTTTGATAAGTCCCTCATCCTCTACGCGGAGCACTCTTTCAATGCTTCCACCTTCGCGGCCCGCGTGGTGACCTCGACGATGTCCGATACCTACTCCGCTGTTACCGCCGCCATCGGCGCCCTCAAGGGCCCGCTGCACGGTGGCGCTAACGAGGCCGTGATGAAGAACTTCCTCGAGGTCGGTGACCCGGCCAAGGTGGAGGAGTGGACCCTGAACAAGCTCAAGAACAAGGAGCTCGTCATGGGCTTCGGCCACCGCGTCTACAAGAACGGTGACTCCCGTGTGCCGACCATGGAGGCCGCCTTCCGCGAGCTGGCCAAGGACCACGGCCAGGAGCAGTGGGTGGAGATGTACGAGAACATGGCAAAGACCATGTACGAGAACACCTCCATTAAGATTCAGCCGAACCTGGACTTCCCGGCTGGTCCCGCGTACCACATCCTGGGCTTCGACATCGAGTTCTTCACCCCGATCTTCGTGATGGCCCGCATCACCGGCTGGACCGCGCACATCGTGGAGCAGAACGAGAACAACTCCCTCATCCGCCCGCTGTCTGCCTACAACGGCAAGGAGCAGCGCTCCGTTCCGCCGAAGCAGATCTAAGAGAAGCGGAACTAATCAGAGCAAAACCAGCGCACGAAACTTTCTTCTTGTGCGCTGGTTTCTTCTTTGTCCGACTTATGTGCAGCGTGTGGATTTCTGTTGACCTATATGTCGATTCTCACCCGCGTTGTCGCCTCGGACACTATCCTTGTCTTCGTATTGTTCCTATCTGAAAGGATCACTCCTAGTGTCTGATACCGCCCACAAGTCCTTCTCTAAGATCTTGGTGGCCAACCGCGGTGAGATTGCCGTGCGTGCCTTCCGCGCCGCCTTTGAGGTCGGTTCCAAGACCGTTGCAATTTACCCCAAGGAAGACCGCAACTCCTTCCACCGCGCCTTCGCGGACGAGGCCGTGCGCATTGGTACTGAGGGGCAGCCGGTTAAGGCTTATCTCGATATCGACGAGGTTATTCGCGCCGCCAAGAAGTCCGGTGCGGACGCCATTTACCCGGGTTATGGCTTCCTTTCGGAGCGTGCCGACCTGGCCCGCGCGTGCCGTGACAACGGCATTAAATTCATCGGCCCCACCGCGGAGACCTTGGACCTGACCGGTGACAAGGCCGCCGCAGTGGCCGCAGCCGAGGAAGCAGGGCTGCCGACTCTGAAGGACTCGAAGCCCTCGACGGACGTCGACGAACTGGCGGAATACGCCAAGGACTTTGAGTTCCCCGTCTTCGTGAAGGCTGTGGCCGGCGGCGGTGGCCGCGGCATGCGCTTCATCGAGAACGAGGCGGAGCTGAAGACCAAGTGCGCGGAGGCATCGCGCGAGGCAGAGGCCGCCTTCGGTGACGGCCACGTCTACCTTGAGACCGCGGTCATTCGCCCGCAGCACATCGAGGTGCAGATTCTGGCTGACTCCCAGGGCAACGTCATGCACCTGTACGAGCGCGATTGCTCCGTGCAGCGCCGCCACCAGAAGGTCGTCGAGATCGCCCCGGCGCCGACGCTGGACCCGGAGCTGCGTGACCGCATCTGCGCCGACGCCGTGAAGTTCTGCGAGCACATCAACTACGAAGGCGCCGGTACCGTCGAGTTCCTCGTCGATGAGAAGGGCAACCACGTCTTCATTGAGATGAACCCGCGCGTGCAGGTCGAGCACACCGTGACCGAGGAGGTCACGGGCGTGGACATCGTGAAGTCCCAGATGCAGATTGCCGCGGGCCTCTCCCTGGAGGAGCTGGGCCTCAAGCAGGAGGATATCCACATCACCGGCGCGGCGCTGCAGTGCCGTATCACCACTGAGGACCCCTCCAACGGCTTCCGCCCGGATACCGGCACGCTGACCCAGTACCGCTCGCCGGGCGGCGCGGGCGTGCGTCTTGACGGTGCAACGGCCGTCGGTGCGGAGATCTCGCCGAACTTCGACTCCCTGCTGGTGAAGATGACCTGCCGCGGTGTCAACTTTGAACAAGCCGTGGCCCGTGCGCAGCGCGCGCTCAACGAGTTCACCGTGGCCGGCGTGGCCACCAACATCGGTTTCTTGCGCGCTCTGCTGCGCGAGCCGGACTTCGTCAACACCCGCGTGGACACCAGCTTCATTCCGGAGCACCCGGATCTGCTCAAGGCCCCGCCGGCCGTGGACGAATCTGGCCGCATCATCGACTACATCGCTGACGTGACCGTCAACAAGCCGAATGGCGAGCGCCCGACCACCCTGCGCCCCTTCGATAAGCTGCCGGATCTGGACTTTAACTCCGAGCTGCCGCGCGGTTCCCGTGACGACTTGCTGGAGCTGGGCCCGAAGAAGTGGGCAGAAAAGATCCGCAAGCAGGACGCTCTGGCGGTCACCGATACCACTTTCCGCGATGCCCACCAGTCCCTGCTGGCCACCCGCGTGCGTGGTACCGCTCTGGTCACCGCGGCTGAAGCCGTAGCCCGCATGACCCCAGAGCTCTACTCCGTGGAGGCATGGGGCGGTGCCACCTACGACGTGGCCATGCGCTTCCTCAAGGAGGACCCGTGGGTCCGCCTGGACCTGCTGCGCGAGGCTATGCCAAACCAGAACATCCAGATGCTGCTGCGCGGCCGCAATACCGTGGGTTATTCGCCGTACTCCAACGATGTGTGCACCGGCTTCGTGCAGGAGGCTGCCAAGTCCGGCGTGGATGTCTTCCGCATCTTTGATGCGCTGAACGACGTCACCCAGATGCGCCCGGCTATCGACGCCGTCCTGGAGACCAACACCACCGTGGCCGAGGTTGCCATGGCCTACTCCGGCGACATGTGCTCCCCGGATGAGAAGCTCTACACGCTGGATTACTACCTCAAGCTGGCCGAAGAGATTGTCAACACCGGCGCCCACGTCCTGGCCATTAAGGACATGGCGGGCCTGCTGCGTCCGGAGTCCGCATCCAAGCTGGTCATGGCGCTGCGCAAGGAGTTCGACCTGCCGGTTCACGTGCACACGCACGATACCGCAGGCGGCCAGCTGGCCACCTACTACGCGGCAGCGCTCTCCGGCGCGGACATCGTCGACGGCGCCTCCGCACCGCTGGCGGGAACTACTTCTCAGCCTTCGCTGTCCGCCATCATCGCGGCGTTCTCCAACTCCTCGCGTGATACTGGTATCTCCCTCAAGGCAGTCTCTGACCTGGAGCCCTACTGGGAGGCAGTGCGCCAGCTCTACCAGCCGTTCGAGAAGGGCATTCCTGGTCCGACCGGCCGCGTCTACCGCCACGAGATTCCCGGTGGTCAGCTGTCCAACCTGCGCGCGCAGGCTACTGCGCTGGGCTTGGAGGACCGCTTCGAAATCATCGAGGACACCTACGCGGCAGTGAATGAGATGCTCGGCCGTCCGACCAAGGTGACCCCGTCCTCCAAGGTGGTCGGTGACCTTGCTCTGCACCTCGTGGGCGCTGGCGTGGACCCGGCTGACTTCGAGGCCAACCCCACCAAGTACGACATCCCGGATTCCGTCATTGCCTTCCTGCGCGGTGAGCTTGGTACGCCTCCGGGTGGCTGGCCGCCGCTGCGCGACAAGGTCCTGGAAGGCCGCGCGCCTGGCGACGTCGCCGTCAAGCCCGTCCCCGAAGAGGAGAAGAAGCACCTGAGTTCGGATGATTCCACCGAGCGCCGTGCCTCCCTCAACCGCTTGCTCTTCCCGAAGCAGTTCGAGGAGTTCAACGAGTTCCGCCGCACCTACGGCAATACCGAGGCGCTGACGGATACCGTCTTCTTCTACGGTCTGGAAGAGGGCAAGGACTACATTGTTCACCACTTCCCAGAGGGGTCCAACGACCGCGCGGATCTTAAGCCCATCACCTTGCGTCTTGACGCGATGGGTGAGCCGGACGAGAAGGGCATCCGTAACGTGGTGCTCAACGTCAACGGCCAGATCCGCCCGCTCAAGGTGCGCGACAACAACGTGGAGTCCACCGTTGCCACCGTGGAGAAGGCCGACCCATCCAACGATGGCCACGTGGCCGCGCCGTTTGCCGGCGTGGTGAACCCGACGGCCAAGCCGGGTGACGAGGTCAAGGCCGGCGACCAGATCGCCGTCATCGAGGCCATGAAGATGGAAGCCTCCATCTCCGCCACCAAGGATGGCACCATCGAGCGCGTCGCCATCGGCGCCGCCACCAAGGTTGAGGGCGGCGACCTCATCGCCGTTATCAACTAAAAGTTGACTTAGGTCATGGATGGGTGAGCAGCGTCATTCTTGGCGCTGCTCACCGGTGGTTTTCGGCGGTGGGGTGGGATTTTTCCGCACTGCATTGGCCTAAGTCAGGAGGGTGTCTCGCAAAAGGCATCTGGTAGAAGGCATCTTTGGGTCTAAAAACGCCATCTGCCCTGAGTAAAAGGCGTTTTTAGCCGTGAAAACGCCTTTTGACTGATGCCTTTTGCCAGGCGCCTTTTGTCAGATGCCTCCAGCATCTCGATGGAGGCATGCAGACGTTGCGCGTTGTTAGGGGAGCGAAGAAGCTAGTCGCGTTTCGCGAAGATACGTGCAGCGTTCTACGGAAACGGTCGTTGTGACCCGACCTAGGTTATAGGCGGGTGAGCAACCTCGCTCTTGGCGCTGCCGTCGGCGCGCCGACGAAGGTGTCGAGTATAGTCGACACTTTTAGAAGAAACCGAGGAAGTGTCGAGTATAGTCGACACCCTTTGTCGGCTTGCGGTACTAGAAGCGCTTGAGCATCACGTGGGCATCCGGGCGGCCCGGGACGTCGATGTCGACGAAGCCCTCGGATTCATATAGCTTGCGGGCACCGCTGTTCTCCGGCTCAATCCACAGCGATACCGCAGGAGCCTCTTGGGCTTCGGCCAGGTCGCAGGTGTTGCGCAGGAGGCGTCGTCCAGCGCCGAGGCCCCTGTAGCGGGACTCCACAGCAATGAAGAGCTCGGGGATTTCCTCCGGATCTAGGTCGGTGGCCCACTGGGACTCATCAAAAGGATCTGCCTCGGGGTTGCCGGTGTAGGCAGCGCCCTTCGCTTCAGTGGTGTAATAGCGCAGCCACGCACCACCGACGGGAACGCGGTGGCTGGAGACTGCGATGACGCCGCCGTCGACGTGCGGGGACCATTCATCGACGTACATTCCCACGTCAGGTGTGTGGAAATCCCCGATATGGGCGTCCTCGTCACCGAGGACATCGGCGAGGAAAAGGAGACGGGAGAGGTAGGTACGGTCGTGCTCCTTGGCCAACCGTACGCCGAACTCGGAATCGTTAACGCTCATGCCTTTCGAGGCTACTTGATCTCTGAATTTAGCTACTCACAGAGTGGCTCGAGGGGGCGTGGGTGGCGCTATCCTGATGCGCCACTGCTGCATCCCCCCGGAGCGACAAGTCAGCACCCCGGTAAGTAGTACTCAGCAGGTCAGTGACCCAGAGCAGAGCTCCACCGGGGTATCACGTCATAGAGTAATTAACTGTGCTAATCGAGGCAAGGTTTCTAGCAGTTTTGTACTGCTCTCTGTCGGCAGGGAAGCGTTAGCGAACTACTTGATCTCCAGAATCGGCTCGCCCTTGTTGATCTGCGTGCCGGTGGATACCTTGAGGTCGGTCACGGTGCCGGACTTGTGGGCCTTGACGGGGTTCTCCATCTTCATGGCCTCGAGGACGACGACGACCTCGCCCTCTTCCACTTCCTGGCCTTCCTCGACGGCGACCTTGATGACGCTGCCCTGCATCGGTGCGGTCACGGTGTCACCGGACACGCTTGCCGACGCCCCCTTGCCACGACGCTTCTTCGACTTCTTGCGCTTGCTACCACCGCCCAAGAGCAGGTTGCCTGGCAAGGCCACCTCGATGCGGCGGCCGCCCACCTCGACGACGAACTTCTGGGCCGCCTCCTGCTCTTCGTCCTCGGCTGCTTCGGCGGGGTCGACGTATGCGGGGAGCTCGTTAACCCACTCTTCCTCGATCCACTTGGTGTAGACCGTGAAGTTGCCGTCCTCGGCGGTGAAGGCGGGATCGGTGAGGATGGCCTGGTGGAAGGGGATAACGGTGGGCAGGCCCTCGATGCGGTATTCGGCCAGGGCGCGGCGTGCGCGCGCGATGGCGGTGGCACGATCCGGACCCCAGACGATGAGCTTGGCCAGCATAGAGTCGAACTGGCCGCCGATAACGGAACCTTGGCGCACACCGGAATCCATGCGCACACCCGGACCGGAAGGCTCGGAGTAGGTGACGACGGTTCCAGGAGCCGGCATGAAGCCCGCGGCGGCGTCCTCGCCGTTGATGCGGAACTCGATGGCGTGGCCGCGCGGGGCGGGATCCTCGGAGATGGAGAGCTCACGCCCCTCAGCAATGCGGAACTGCTCACGCACCAGGTCGAAGCCGGTGGTCTCCTCGGTAACGGGGTGCTCCACCTGGAGGCGGGTGTTGACCTCGAGGAAGGAGATGAGTCCGTCAGAACCGACGAGGTATTCCACGGTGCCGGCACCGTAGTAGCCGGCCTCGCGGCAGATGCGCTTGGCCGACTCGTGGATGGAGGCGCGCTGCTCATCGGTAAGGAAGGGGGCAGGGGCCTCCTCGACGAGCTTCTGGAAGCGGCGCTGCAGGGAGCAGTCACGGGTGCCCATGACGACGACGTTGCCGTGCTGGTCGGCGAGGACCTGGGCCTCGACGTGGCGGGCCTTATCCAGGTAGCGCTCGACGAAGCACTCTCCGCGGCCGAAAGCGGTAACGGCCTCGCGGGTGGCGGATTCGAAGAGGTCCTTGATCTCCTCGCGGGTGTGCGCGACCTTCATGCCGCGGCCACCGCCGCCGAAGGCGGCCTTGATGGCAACGGGGAGGCCGTGCTCATCGGCGAAGGCTTCGACTTCTTCTGCACTGGCGACGGGATCCTTGGTGCCCGGTGCCATAGGAGCATCAGCGCGCTCGGCGATGTGGCGGGCGGTGACCTTGTCACCCAGCTCCGCGATGGATTCCGGGGATGGGCCGATCCAGATCAGGCCGGCGTCGATGACGGCCTGAGCAAATTCGGCGTTCTCGGAGAGGAAGCCGTAGCCGGGGTGGATGGCGTCGGCGCCGGATTTGGAGGCGGCGTCGAGAATCTTGCTGAAGTCGAGGTATGACTCGGCGGAAGTCTGGCCGCCGAGTGCAAAGGCTTCGTCGGCAAGCGTGACGAATGGGGCATCGGCATCGGGCTCGGCGTAGACCGCTACGGATGCAATGTTGGCGTCGCGAGCCGCGCGGATAACGCGGACCGCAATCTCACCGCGGTTGGCCACGAGGACCTTGGTGATGTTCTTGGTTTCAACTGCCACGGCAGGAACCCTCCTCCATGATTTGTGATAGGACTGCGTACTATTCTTGCACACCAAAACATGAGGATACCTTCACATCTTGGTTTCGTGTCAAAAAATAAACCCGCACCAGCGCGGATGCGGGCTTATTTCGGCGTGTTGCTAGCGCTCAACGGGCATGCGAACCATGTTGCCCCATTCTGCCCACGAGCCGTCGTAGACACGGGGTGCCTCGAATCCGAGCAGGTACTTGAGGACGAACCAGGTGTGCGCAGCCTGGGCTCCGACGTGGGAGTAAAGGACGGTCTCCGTTGCTGGCTCGAGCTCACCGTAGTTGACCTTCAACTCGCTCAGCGCGCGGAAGCAGCCGTTCGGGTAAATTGCGCGGTCCCACTCGAGGTTGATGGCGCCGGGAATGTGGCCGTGGGTCATTGTGGTGCCGTAGGCGGACTCGCCGGCTCCAGCCTTGTGGGCGGCCTCGCCACAGAACTCCTCTGGGCTGCGGGTGTCAACCACCGTGGCGGAGGAGTCACGCAGCTCGTCGACGAAAATGCGCGAGGATTCCTCGCGGGAAACCTCCGGGTAGGAGGAAGCAGAAGGCTCGGGGACCATGAAGGAGGTGTCGCGTTCTTCGGACATCCAGGCGTCCCGTCCACCGTCGAGAAGCCGCACGTCCTCGTGGCCGTAGAGCTCGAAGACCCACAGCGCGAAAGCAGCCCACCAGTTGGATTTGTCGCCGTAGAGGACGACGGTGTCGTCGCGCTCAATACCCTTGGAGCGGAGGAGTGCGGTGAAATCCTCTGCGCTGATAATGTCCCTCGCTGTGCTGTCGAGCAGCTCAGTTTGGACGTTGATGCGGATCGCGGTGGGGATGTGGCCGATGTCGTAGAGGAGTGAGTCCTCATCAACCTCGATGACGTGGAGGCCGTTGATGCCCAGTCGCGCGGACAGCCACGGTGCGGACACGAGGCGCTCAGGGTGCGCGTATTCCTGGAAAGGGGGATTCGGGTCGAATTCGGCCACGGTCCACCTGCCTTTCTCGTTGAGGGGGAACGTTCGGTTCAACTCTAGCGTGCTGGGCGGACATGTGGTCACGGGGGAGGCGTATTTGTGGTGTTGGATACATTTCTTCTGCAGTTAGCGCTGCTGCACGTTCACTGGTTATAACAAGTGTGCAGGTCAGCGGCCAAAAAGTGCGGTACGCTTGCTTTTTGTACCTTTTCGGGGGTGCTTTTCTAGGTGAGCGCGAGGGGCCAACCTGGGTTATTTTAAGAAGTGACACTCACTAACCCCCTAGTGGAAGGGAATCACTGTGCACAAAGCAATCGTTGTCTTCGAGGTTGAGGGCGGATCCGATAAGCAGATCAACGGACACCGTAAGGACACCATGCCGATCGTCGACTGCATCAAGGATGCAGGTTGGCACGCCGAGGTCGTGTTCTACCGCCCTGAGTGGTCCGAGAAGCTCTTCGAGTATGTATCGGAGAACTTCGATGCCTACATCTCCCGTGTGAATCCGGGCAACATCCCGGGCGGTGAGAAGGGCTACTTCGATCTGCTCACCAAGCTGTCCGAGGCCGGACTGGTCGGCATGTCCACCCCGTACGAGATGATGGCCTATGGTGCCAAGGACGCCCTGGTCAAGCTCAATGACACGGACCTGGTTCCGGCTGACACCGCCGCTTACTACGACGTCGAGTCCTTCCACAAGACCTTCCCGACCTCGCTGTCCTACGGCGAGCGCGTGCTCAAGCAGAACCGTGGCTCCACCGGCTCCGGCATCTGGCGCGTGCGCCTTGCCGACGAGAAACTGGCCGAGTCCGTCGAGCCGGGCACCGCACTGCCGCTCGACACCAAGATCAAGTGCACCGAGGCTGTGGACAACCACACTGAGGAGCGTGAGCTCGGCGAGTTCATGGACTTCTGCGACCAGTACATCGTGGGTGACAACGGCATGCTCGTGGACATGCGGTTCATGCCGCGCATTGTTGAGGGCGAGATCCGTATTCTTCTCGTGGGCCCGGACCCGGTCTTCGTGGTGCACAAGAAGCCGGCTGAGGGCGGCGACGCCTTCTCCGCCACCCTGTTTTCCGGTGCCAAGTACACCTACCAGAAGCCGGAGGAGTGGCAGGAGCTGGTCGACATGTTCGCGGAGGTCCGCCCGGTCATCGCAGAGAAGCTGGGCGGTGACAACATCCCGCTGATCTGGACCGCGGACTTCATGCTGGCTGACGGCGAAAACGGCGAAGACACCTACGTCCTCGGTGAGATCAACTGCTCCTGCGTGGGCTTCACCTCTGAGCTGGACATGGGCATTCAGGAGAAGGTGGCCGCTGAAGCCATCAAGCGCGTGGAGGCCAAGCACGCCTAAGCGTATTGCTGTGCATTAGCCTTTGAGCACAAGCTTGTGATTGTTCCCCCGCCTGCGGCGGGGGAACTGTCGTTTTCTGGGGCGTGTTCCCCAAGCCGCGCTGCCGGTGAGCGAGATCTCAGGTACGTTCGGAGGGGTAAAAATTACGCCAGTGTAGTGCTGTAGCGCGCTGCGAATTTCGATGATTCTCCGAAAGGTCTAACGAAAAATGACGAACCCCAACCAGTTTGGTGAGAACGGCGATAACAGCGATAACCACGTCAACGGTTCCAACGGTGAGAACGCCGGGAACAACGGTTACGGCAGCTTCGGCGGTTACGATAACTCCCAGTCAGGCAACGATGACGCTGCGTCCGCGTGGGGTAGCCAGGCATCGAACTCCGGTTTCGGCTGGGGTGGCCAGGCAGGATACGGCGACTACTCCGAGGGCTCCGCCGACTCGTCTGGATTCGGTTATTCCGCTCCCCAGGGTGCGCAGCCGGATGCTGAGAATCGCGGCTTTGACGCGTCCGGTTCGGGCTTTAATGCGTCCTCCGATTCCGCCGCGGACTCGGCCTATGATTCAACGAAGAACAGCACGGAGTCGGGCACCGAGCACACTTCCAGCTCCTCTGTCCCTGCTTCCGAAACCTTCGGCGGGCAGGATTCCCAAGCCTCTCACGGTACCTTTGGCGCTTCCTACGGCTCGTACAATGCCGACAGCGACGCGGGTGCGGCGCAGAACTCCAGCGCCGAGCACAACGCTGGCACCGATCACAATGCTGGCGCTCACAATGCTGGCGCTGATCACGCTGCGGACTCCGTGAACTCGAACCAAAGCTATGGCGGCCAGAACTACGGTAATCAGGGCTACGACAACCAGGGTTATGGCAGCCAGGGATTTTCTAACCAGGGCTATGGCTACGGCACCCCGTCGGAGTCGCACCAAGACCATGGCTTTGGTCAGCAGTCGGGAGAGGGCTTTGGAACCACGGCTTCCCACTCAACCTCCGGCTTTGGTGGCTACCCCCAACAGAACCAAGGATTTGGGGCACAAGGCCAGCAAGGTTTCGGCGCCCAAGAACAGCAGGCTTTCGGCACGCAGGATCAGCAGGGCTTTGGTCAGCAGAACAACTCGCCCTTTGCCGCCTCCCCGCAGCAGGACTACCCACAGCAGAATTCACAGGGCGGCAGCCCCTCCAAGGGCGCTGGCTTCTTCAAGGCGTTGTTTGACTTCTCCTTCAATGACTTCGTCACCCTGAAGTTCTCCTCCTTCATCTACCTGCTGCTCGTCATCGTGGCAGGGGCAGCATGGGCGGGAATGATCCTCTTCTCCTTCTTTGCTTTCGCTGACAGCTTTCTCATCGGATTCTTGACGTTCCTTGGCGCTGTCATCGGTGGCGGAATCGCGTTCCTTTTCTACGTCATTCAGTTCCGCTTGATCTTGGAGTTCTTCGTGGCGAACATCCGCACCGCGCAGAACACCGGAGACCTTGTCTCTCAGGCGGATAGCGATAGCGATAAGGAATAGGTAGTCTCACGAGCTGCGCTTTTCGCAGACACGCTAATCCCGCGGCCTCAAATGTGAGGTCCGCGGGATTTTTACATGGAGGAGGGGCTGCCTGTCTGAGAATTCCGGTAGCCACCACAGTTGGTTTCAGTCATATGGTTCAGGTCAGATGGTTCATGTGCCCCCAAACAAACCATCTGTGGCCTCCTAGATGGTTTACTTGCCCCCAACTAAACCTTTTGAGTAGAACCAGGTGACTAGAACCATGTGCTTAATCCAGTAGCGTAGCGACGCACTCGGGGTCGGCATCGGAGAGCATCTGGCGGATGCGGTCATATTCTGCGTCCTCACCGATGGCCTTCGCAGCATGGCCCAGTGCGGCAATCGCGCGCAGTACGCCTTGGTTGGGCTCATGGGAGAAGGGGACTGGGCCCCAGCCCTTCCACCCATTGCCGCGCAGGCGGTCGAGGCTGCGGTGGTAGCCGGTGCGCGCATAGGCGTAGGCGGTGATGAATGCGGTGGGCTCAGCGCCCTTGTTCTTGTCTAGTTCTTGCTCCGCCAGCAGCGCCCAGAGCAGCGGGGAATCTGGGTGGGCGACAATTCCCGCGGTGAGATCAGCGGTGCTGTCAGCACCCGGATCGGCGGGCAGATTGATGGGTGGGGGAGCGAGCATGTCTTTCATTTCCATGCCGCCCCACTCTAGCCATGTGGCAGTGAGGCCACCAGAGGGGGCGAGCTTGGATACGACTAGTCGAGGCTAAGGCTGAGGTCCGACTGGCGCCGCGAAGGCTTTGAAGCGTTCGTATACGTCATAAGGGTTACTCGAGAACTGGGAGGGAATTGAACTCGGCTGCTTTAGGTAGTGCGCGTAAGACTGAACCCGCCACTATCAAGCAAGAGATAACCGAGCACATAACACATAGTGCCATGCTTGCCTGAAAACCAATTGCAGAAAGAAGAACGCCTGCGCTGGCGGAGGCGATAATTGGTAGTAATCCCATCATCAGGCGTGCTCCCGCCGAGCACTTACCTATCTTTTCAGGGGGTGCAGATAACGCAAGTAGTCCACCAGAGTACGAGTTACATGCGATCGAGGGAATGACGATGAAAAATGCTGCGATTGCGATCAGCAGCCAATAATGGGAAAACACGAGAAGAAATATGTACCACATTAATTCCCAGAGCATGGTTGCTCGGATTATGTTTCTTCCAGGTAATCGCTTGATGAGGTGGTCCTGAAAAAATCCTCCAACAATCATGCCTAGGGTAAACATGGTTGAAGTTAAGCCGATTATCCAGCCATCAACTTTAAGATAGGCCAACCATAGATCTATGGACGCGATGAGGAAAAAATTGGCAAAATTCGAGCATAAATCGATGCTGAAAATTGCCCGGAGCACCGGATATTTCCAAATCCAAGCCAAAGAATATTTGCTATCGGACCAGAACTCTGTAAATGAATACTTCTGGTCACTGATTGTTTCACCTAGGTTTGCATTGATGCTCCTTGAAGCATATACGGGACCAAGCCCTGACAGGGCTTGCGTTATAAAAGGAATAACCGGCGCCAGTCCGTAAAGGAGGCCTCCCAAGGGTAATCCCACCATCCAGATAATGTTGTCTCGAGTTTGGTTACGGCCTTGTGCTTGGACAAGTAGATTCTCTGGGATGATGAATCTCAGAATGGCATTGGTTAGCCCTCCGAAGGTGCCTGTAATCATCCCAGCAAATAAGCTGAAGAAGAATAAGGAGATGAAGGTGAATTTACCCAGGCAGAGGAGGAGGGAAAAGGAAGACCAGATAGCAATCTGACTCAGGCCGTAAAGGAGAAGCAGATTCTTCTTATCGAAGCGATCAATGATCATTCCGGCTGGGATGGTCATGATCAAGGAGCCAGCTGAGCTTGCTGCTCCGATGAGACCTGCTTGGCTTAGACTTCCAGTGAGGTGGAAGCTCGCAAGTGAAACAGGGATGGCAATGAGGGATGAACCCAAAGCGCTTGTTGTGTCGGCGAAGAACCACCGTAAGTAATCGGGATGACTCTTGCGTACAATAGTCCAAAAATTTCCACCAGTAGTATTGTGATCTTGCATCGGTTCTCTCTATGTTTTGACAACCGCGACTGGAAACTCATGCGCGCAGCATGAACCCAGCGTCGGATTTTCGAGGTAGACAATTCTCTCGGCGGTGAAATATTGACCCGTCGAAAGCAGCGGTGTGTCAAATAGAAATTACTGATGCAGCAATGAGGACATGGTGTACTCCAAATTCCTTACTTAAGCTCTGTGCGAGTTCCTGAAGCGATTTAAAACCTGTAGATTGCAGGATCTAATTCCGCCTTCTCTCGCATGCAGTGAAATGTGAATCACATAATATCGGTGATTAAAAATCCAGTCAATAGGTTTGATTAAACCCAGAAGCCGGAAACGTTGAGCCCAAAGGAATACAGCGCGCGGCGCAGCACCGGCAGCGAAAGCCCGATGACGGAGGAAGGATCGCCCTCAATGCGGTCGATGAACCAGCCGCCGAGGGCTTCCAAGGTAAAGGCGCCGGCGCATTCCAGCGGCTCGCCGGTGCGGGCGTAGGCCTCGATATCGGCGTCCGAGGCCTGGGCAAAGTGCACCGTCGTGCGCGAGGCTTCAACGAAGCGCTCCTCGCCGTAGAGCACGCAGTGACCGGTGATGAGCTCCGCAGCGCGGCCGGCCTGCGCGTGCCAGCGCTCCACGGTGGCCTCGGGGGTGTGGGGTTTGCCTTGGAGGGAGCCGTCGAGAAGCAGCATAGAATCCCCACCCACCACGACGTCCTCGGGATAGTCGGCAGCAATGGCCTCCGCCTTCGCGGCAGCCAAGGCGCAGACGATCTCGGCGGGATCAGCACCCGCCAGGCGCTCCTCGATGGCCCGCTCGTCCACGTGGGCCGGGGCGATGACGGGTTCCACGCCCGCACCCCGCAGGATGGACAGGCGGGAGGGGGACTGGGAAGCCAGTACCAGGCGCATGCGCTTAGTAGTAGCGGACGTTGCGGAAGGCGGACGGGTTGAATACGTCACCCGGCTGTCCCCACAGGTCGCGCTCAGAGCGGGTATCGGCGGCCTTGGCGCGCGCCTCAGAGTCGAGCTGGCTGAGCACCGTGGACAGGGCCGCCACCTCAGCGTCGGTGGGGTTGCCGCGCAGAACGGTAAACAGGGAAGCGGTCATTGGACACCTCTACAAAACGATATTGCCGTGCTTCTTCGGCAGGGTCGGAATAATCTTGCGATCCAGCAGACGCAGGCCCTCAATGAGGGAGCCACGCGTGCTGCCGGGGTAATAACGGAATCGACGAGACCGCGCTCAGCGGCCTGGTACGGGGTCAGGTAGGCGGCGGCCTCCTCCTCGCTCAGCTCCAGCTCGGAGGCCAGTGCGGGGGCATCGGCCACGGCGATCTCGGCCGTCGGCCATGCATAGGACAGATCCGCGCCGAGCTCCTTGGAGCCGAAGGCGATGTATCCGGTACCGTGCGCGCGGCGGACGATGACGCTGATCTTGCCCACGCTCGCCGCGGAGTAGGCGTGCACCAGCTTGGCCAGCGCCGCCTTCTCCACGTCCAGTGCCGGAGTATCGACGAACTCGATGATGGGAGTATTGAAGGCATCGCACAGTCGGATGAAACGCGCGGCCTTAGCGGCGGCTGCGGCATCGAGGGTGTCGCGGTTAGCGATGATGCCCACCGTGCGTCCCTCGACGCGACCGAAGCCGGTGAAGACACCGCGCACCTGGGCGCCGAGCTCAAAGACATCCTCACAGGTGGTGGTGACCACGTCGGCGAGATCGACGGCGCCGTCATCGCCCACGAGGGTATCGAGGACATGGTCGGCGTCGGTGATGTTCTCCTCCACCGAACCCGACACGATGGTGGCCTCGGTGCGGGGAGCTGCGGCACGGTTATTCGAGGGCAGGTAGGAGAGCACGCGCTTGGCGACGCTCACCTCGTGCTCCCCGTCCGCCTGCAGGTCACCGTCCGGAGCGATGACGACATCGGACAACGCAGCCACGAGCGAGGCCTCCTTCGAGTCCGCGTAGACCGCCGTGATCTGCGGGATGAGGCCAGAGGCGGTGGTGGCGCGGGCAAGGATGCGGGCCTGCATGGCGGAGGAGACGATGCCTTCCTGGGCGCGGGGCTTGTCGCTGGCGACGAGCGCGACGATGGGCACACCGGTCTTAATGGCGAGGTCGTAGAGCTTGGTGACCTTTTCGCCGTAGACCTCGCCCATGGTGCCGTCGAACAGCGAGGCGTCCTGCGCATAAGCGCAGACCTTGCGGCCGTCCACGGTGCCGAAACCGGTGACGACACCGTCGGTGTAGGGACGAACGTGCTCGCGGCCGAACTCGGTGGAGCGGTGGCGAGCAAGCGCGTCGGTCTCTACGAAGGATCCGGCATCGAAGAGCGCCTCGATGGCGCTGCGAGCCGCAGGGACCTCTCCCTGCGGCGCACGGGACTCGGTGAGCTTGGCGCTGAGGTCCTCGATCTTGCCAGCGGTCGTCTTCAAGTCAGTCATGGGACACTAGTGTAATACAGTGCGTCTTCTGTACTAATCTGTGCCGATCCGAGTGCGCGTTAGAGCGGGATGTTGCCGTGCTTACGCGCCGGGCGCGCGACGTTCTTGTCGGCGAAGAAGCGCAAGTTTTTGGCGATTGCACTGCGGGTTTCGGAGGGGAGAATGACGGCGTCGATAAGCCCGCGCTCCGCTGCCTTATACGGGTTGAGCATGTGGTCTTCATACTCGCGCTCGAAGGACTTGGTCAGCTCAGCCACGTCGAGGCCCTTTTCGTGGGCTGCCTTGATCTCCTTGCGGTAGATGAAGCCGACGGCGCCGGCCGCGCCCATGACGGCGATCTGGGCGGTGGGCCACGCCAGGTTGACGTCCGCGCCGAGGCCCTTGGAACCCATCACGCAGTAGGCGCCACCGTAGGCCTTGCGCAGGGTGACGGTGATCTTCGGAACCGTGGCTTCAGCGTAGGCGTAGAGAAGCTTGGCGCCGCGGCGCAGGATGCCATCGTGTTCCTGATCGGCGCCGGGGAGGAAGCCGGGAACGTCGACCAGCATGATGATCGGGATGTTAAAGGCATCGCAGGTGCGCACGAAGCGGGCGGCCTTCTCGGAGGAATCAATGTCGAGGCAGCCGGCGAAAACCTGCGGTTGGTTAGCCACAAAACCCACGGTCTGGCCCTCGATGCGGCCGAAGGCGGTCACCACGTTATCGGCGCGATCAGCCTGGATCTCCAGGTAATCGCCGTCATCGGTGAGGGTTTCGATGACTTCCTTGACGTCATAGGGCTGGTTCGGGGAGTCCGGGATGATTTCATCCAGTAGGAGGTCATTGGCAGTCTCTTCGCCCAGCTCCTCGTAGGGCTCAGCCGGGGTCAGCTGGCGGTTATTGGAAGGCAGGTAGGTCAGCAGGTCGTGGACCCAATCCAGTGCTTCCTCGTCGCTAGAAGCGGTGTAGTGCGAGGTGCCCGACTTGTGCATGTGGACTCCGGCGCCGCCGAGTTCCTCTTGGGAGATCTCCTCGCCGGTGACGGTCTTGATGACGTCGGGCCCGGTGACGAACATCTTGGACTTCTCATCCACCATCACGACGAAGTCGGTCAGCGCAGGGGAGTAAGCGTTGCCGCCGGCGCAGGCGCCCATGATGACGGAGATCTGCGGGACGACGCCGGAGGCCTTGACGTTTTGGTAGAAGGTCTTGGCAATCCAGTCCAGGGAGACGGCACCGTCCTGGATGCGGGCGCCGGCGCCTTCGTACAGGCCGATGAGTGGACGGCCGGTGGTGATGGACAGCTCCATGATCTTGATCATCTTCTCGCCGTAGACCTCGCCGAGGGCTCCGCCGAAGACGGTTCCGTCCTGGGAGAAGATGCAGACCTCGCGGCCGTCGATGGTGCCCCAGCCGGTGACGATGCCGTCAGTGACCGGGCGCTTCTTGCCCATACCGAAGTCCGTGGTGCGGTGCACGGCGAGCATGTCAGTCTCGACGAAGGAACCTTCATCGAGGAGGTAGTCCAAGCGATCCCGGGCGGTGAGGCGGCCCTGGGCGCGGACTTTTTCGTGGGCCTGTTCGCCCATGGGCTGCGCCGCTGCTTCGCGACGCCTCTTCAGTTCAGCGATCTTGCCTGCGGTGGTGTCGGCGCTCAGGGAGTCAAGCTCCGACAAATGTGAGGAAATAGTCATGTTTCGACAGTGTAGAGAAGTTTTGTATAGGAATGTATAGCGGCACGCGGGTGATTTCTCTCACAGTTCACGTTTGTGCAGGTGAATGGCGGTGTAAAAGGTGAGGGAATCCTCGCAATCGGCGCGTCGGGTGCATGTGGGTCAGTGTAGTGGGTGTGTAGTGAGGGGTGTCGAAGGGTGACTCAATGAAAAAGCCTCGCCCTGTAAAAGGGGCGAGGCTTAGGTTGTGTGGTTTTATTCGGGGGTGTCTGCCAGCCAGCCGAGGCTGTAGAGGAAGAGTTCGGCATCTACGAGATCCTCTTCCTTGGGGAAGGTTCCCGTAAGCGTGGCGTAGGACTCTTCGATGTCCGTGTGGGTGGCTGGGATGAGACCGTGCTTGAGCAGATCTTCAGCGATGTGCGACACCAGTGGCGCCGGGTGCACCGTGTCAAGGTTGATTCCGGTGGCACTCTTGAATTCGTTAGTGATGGCGGAAAGGAATCCGGTCAGGGTATTCATTTGGCTCACCTCTCTATTTCTTGTCGTAATGATGCGGCTGTCCGCATCATGGGGTTGAACCAACTATATAGGTAAAATTCTCCAAAAGCTAGCTTTCGTTCACGGCGAGTTAACTTTTAGTTAACCTGGCGGGAAATGTGACGTGAGTTACGAAGTGTCCTTTAGGCCTCTACAGGCAGCCAAGCGTAGCCATAGGGGCCCAGCTCCACAGGGCCTAAGTCGACGGTCTGATCCGTGAAGTTGTGCAGGCACAACAACTCACCGCGCTGGAATCCCAGCACGCCCGCATAGCCGGTCTCTACGGCCTCAAAGGGCGCGGTACCGAGCTCCGGATGCGCTTTACGCTGCTGGATCAGGCCGCGGAGGCGGTGGAGGAGCGAGTCATCGTCGGCAAGCTGCTCCTCTACCGAAACCCCTACGCCGCCGACGATGGGCCGGCGCGGGTGAGCGGACGTAGTGAAACCTGCGCCCTCGCCCGGTTCCCACTGCATGGGCGTGCGCACAGCATCGCGGTCAGGCAGCTCGGGGGCATCGTTCATCCCAATCTCATCGCCGTAGTACAGGAAGGGGGCGCCCGGCAGGGTCATGAGTAGTGAATAAAAAAGCTCAATCTTGCGGTAATCATTGCCCAACAGCGGGGCGAGGCGCCGCGCGATGCCTACGTGGGCGCGCATCTGATCATCGGGCAGGTAGTGCTCGTACATGATCGCGCGCTGGTCCGCGTTGACCATCTCTAGGGTCAGCTCGTCGTGGTTGCGCAGGAAGGTTCCCCACTGGCAGCCTTCGGGCAGTTCCGGAAGCTCCGCCATGATGTCGTAGACCGGTGTGGCATCACCCAGCGCCAGCGCCTGGTAAAGCCGCGGCATCACTGGGAAGTTGAAGACCATGTGGAAGCGGTTGCCCGTGCCGTAGAACTCCATGGTTTCCGCCGGTGGCTGGTTGGCCTCCGCGATCATGATGGCCTCGGGGTAGTTCTCGTTGATAAAGGCGCGGACTTTCTCCACAAATTCGACCGTCTCCGGCAGAGACTCGCCGCCCAGTCCATCGCGTTCGTAGAGGTAGGCGATGGCATCGAGGCGGAAGCCGTCCACACCCTTATCCAGCCAGAAGGAAAGAATCTTGAACACTTCTTCGTGGACCTTCGGGTTGTCGTAGTTCAGGTCCGGCTGGTGCGAGTAGAAGCGGTGGAAATAGTACTGCTTGCGCTCTGGGTCCCAGGCCCAATTCGAGGTCTCCGTATCGGTGAAGATGATGCGGATCTCCGGGTAGCGCAGCGGATCGTCGCCCCACACGTAGTAGTCGCCGTAAGGACCCTCCGGGTCGGTGCGCGAGGCTTGGAACCACGGGTGATCGGTAGAGGTGTGGTTGAACGCGAGATCCGTCATGAGGCGCATGCCGCGCGCGTGGAGCTCGGCGACGAGCTCGTCGAAGTCCTCCATCGTGCCGTAGTCAGGGTGGATGGAGTAGTAATCGGCGATGTCATAGCCGTCATCGCGCAGCGGGGAAGCATAGAACGGGGAAAGCCACAGGCAGTCAACGCCAAGCCACTTGAGGTAGTCAAGCTTCTCAATAATCCCGCGCAGCGTGCCCACGCCTTCGCCGGTGGTGTCCTTGTACGAGCCCACGAGGGCCTGGTAGAAAATGGCGTTGTCGTGCCAGCTCATCGGAGATCCTTCCGTTTAGCCCGCCACAGCAGATACTCCGCCAGGCACAGCGCGCCCGCGAGGAGCCCCGGCCAGATGGCGGGGGAGGGGTGAAAAAGATTGAGAACTGCCTGCACCAGCGCCAGGAAGGCGAAGAAGCCAACGAATCCCAGCGCGGTGTCCCACAGCAGTGCGCGGCGCATTAGGCCTTAACACCTCCGGCGGTGAGGCCGGCGACGATGCGGTGCTGGAAGATGAGCACCATGATGATCAGCGGAACAGTCACCAGCGCGCCCGCAGCCATGGTGGCGGCGTAGGGGTACTCGAAGGCTGAGGGGCCGGAGAAGCGCGCGATGGCCACGGTCACCGGCTCGGTAGCGGTGGTGGAGAGCTGCTTAGCCAGCATGAACTCGTTCCACGTCGTGATGAAGGCGATGATAGCCGTGGTAAATAGCGCCGGCGCAGCCAAGGGCAGGAGCACCAGGCGGAAGGCCTGACCGCGGGAGGCACCGTCCACGCGAGCGGCCTCCTCCAATTCCCAGGGCAGCTGGCGGAAGAAGCTCAGCAGCGTGTAGACCGTCAGGGGCAGCGCGAAGGAGATATTCGGGATGATCATCGCGCGGTAGGTACCGATCCATTCGAGGTTGCCGAAAAGCTGGAACAGCGGGGTCACCAGCGCGATGGCCGGGAACATCGAGGCGGCCAGAATGATGCCGGTGACAACGCCCTTACCTGGGAAGTCATAGCGCGCCAAGGCATAGGCGGTAAACACGCCGATGAGGACCGCCACCGCGGTCGTGGCCAGGGAGATGAGCAAAGAGTTCCCCAGGGCGTTGAGAAAGTCATTGCCCTTGTCCGTGGCTAATGCATCCCGGAAATTATCGAGGGTCACATGCGTGGGCCACGGGGTGGTGTCGAAGGTATGGGACTTGTGCCGCAGGGCGGTGACGACCATCCAATAGAAGGGCGCTAGCCCCCAGAACATGATGAAGAGGATGCCTAGGTAATGGCCGATCTTTTTCATGACTTCTTCTCCTTCTTCTGGCGGGCAGTACCGGAGACATCAGCGCCGAGGAAGCGCACCAGGATGAACGCGACGGTGAAGATAAGCAGGAAGATGAGCGTGGACAGTGCGGAGGCCGAGTTGAAGTGGCCCTGGCGCATGTCCTCCACGACGAGCTGGGAAATGGTCGCTGTCGGGGAGTTGGAGGAGGCCGAGATCATGATGACCGGCAGGTCGTACATGCGCAGTGCATCCAGCGTGCGGAAGAGGATCGCCACCATGAGTGCCGGGCGTACCAGCGGCAGGGTGATGGTGAAGAAGGTTTGGATGCGCGAAGCGCCGTCCACGCGGGCGGCGTCGTAGACATCGCGCGGAATCATCTGCAAACCAGCCAAAATGAGCAACGCCATGAAGGGGGCGGTCTTCCACACATCGGCGATAATCACCGCGAGGCGGGCATAAAACGGGTCTGTGGTCCACGCGATGCGCGTGCCGACGAGCGCGTTGACGATGCCATCCGGCGCGAACATGAACTGCCACAGCTTCGCGGTGACTGCGGTGGGAATGGCCCAGGGGACCAGCACCGCCGCGCGCACGAGGCCGCGACCGCGGTACTCGCCGTTCATCACCAGCGCCATGAACATGCCCAGGATGGTCTCCAGGGCAACCGTGACCACGGTGAAAAAGAGAGTGATCTTCACAGCCGGCCAGAAATCGGTGGCGATGACACCATCAGGGCACGCGGTGGCCTGGCCAGTGGCTGACATGCAGCGATTGGTAATCCAGTACAGGTAGTTCTCAAGGCCGGCGAAGGAGCCTTCCTCGAACACTCCCGTGGTGGGGTTAAGCCGTTTGTTGCCCTGGAAGGACAACATCACAGCGCGCACAATGGGGTAGCCGATGACCACAGCCAGCGCTATCAGCGCCGGTGCGATGAGCGCGGCCACACGCAGGTACTGTCTGCGGGGCTGCACGGTAGGCGGTGCTCCAGCCATGCGGTGCCTGCCTTTCTAATTCATAGGGGGAGAAGGGGGTTAACGGGGGTTGGGGAAATCATAGCGGGTAGCCCGGACTTCCTCTGGGCGAAAAGAGCCCGGATCGCAGAAGGAGGCGCGGGCAAGTCACGTGGACTTACTCGCGCCCCCATGCACGCTGGGAAATTAACCCTGCGAAGCGGCTTCGATGGCTGCCTTCATATCCTTCGTGGCGTCATCGACGGACTTGCCTGCGGTGAGCGCCGCGTAGGCGTTATCCTGAACCGCCTTGGAGATGGCGGTGTAGAACGGGGAGACCGGACGCGGTGCGGCGTTCTCCAGGGATTCCTTCAGAGCCGGCAGGTACGGGAACTCTTCGACGAGGGAGTCATCGTCGTAGATGGAAGCCAGCACAGGCGGGAAGGAAGCCTCGGCGAAGGACTTCTGGTTCTCCTCGTTGATGATGAACTTCATGAAGTCCAGGGCCGTAGCCTTGTGCTCGGAGTTGATGTTGATGCCGTTGTTGTAGCCGCCGAGGGTGGAGACACCGACGCCGTCCTTGCCCACCAGCGGCTGGACCTCAAACTTCACGCCAGCCTCTTCGGCGTTGGTGTACATGTACGGCCAGTTGATGGCAAAAGCGGTCTTGCCCTCAGTGAAAGCGAGGTTGGTCTCTTCCTCCGTTGTGGCGGTGGAGTCCTTGGAGATGGTGCCGTCCTCGTAGGCGTCGACAAGCGCCTGCAGGCCTTCCTTCGCCTCGTCCGAGTCAACGGCGACGTTGCCCTGGTCGTCCAGGATGGAGCCGCCCCAGCCCTCGATGAAGCCGGCGGTGTTGACGGTGAGGCCCTCGTACTGCTTGAGCTGAGTGGTCAGGCAGGAAGCATCATCCTTGATGGCCTCGCAGGCAGAAGCGATGTCGTCGAACTTCTCCGGAGCCTTGTCCGCCAACTCGGTGTTGCGGAAGAGCAGCTGGCCGTTGGTGTTCTGTGGCAGCGCGTAGAGGGTGTCGTTGTAGGTGGCGGATTCTACGGTGGGCTCCAGCAGTCCGGAGGTATCCACCTCGAGGTCACCGGTCAACGGTGCCAGCCACTGGTTAGCGGCGAAGTCCGCGGTCCAGACCACGTCCAGCGCCATGACATCGTAGTCAGAGTTGCCCGCCTGCAGGGACTGCACGAGGGTCTCGCGCTGTGCGTCGGCCTCGCCGGCGAGCTCCTTGAGCTCGACCTTCTCATCTGGGTGCTCGGCGTTCCATGCCTCGATGATGGGCGTGATCTTGTCGGTATCGTTCTTGCCCATGGCAAAGGTGATGGGGCCGCGGCCGTCACCATCGGTCGAGGAGGCATCGGAGCCAGCGCTTGATGACGATCCCTCGTCGCTCGACGAGCAACCCGCCAAGGTCAGAGCAAGGGCAGCGGTGGTAACGACTACGCCGCGGCGGACAGAGCGCAGCGAGCTAGGGAGAAACGGCTTCTTCATGGAGTATTCACCTTTCGGAAAACTTCTGGTGACTTCAAAATAGGGGATCACCCCCACAGTGCACGTGCTTTTGACGTTTAATTCACTCAAAATGGGGGTAAAACTACCCCTGATTCTTCTTAAACCTCGATGCGCTGTCCGGTTTCCGGATCAAAGCGGTGCGCCTCCCGGGGGTTGAAGGTGAGGACGACGTTGTCCCCGCGCTGTGGAACGTTATCGCTCGCGCGGGCAACGAAGCGCTGCTCACCCACCATGACGTAGACGAAGGACTCGGAGCCCAGCTCCTCCACGAACTCCACCGTGCCTTGGAAGCCCACCGGTCCCTTGTTGATGAACATCTTCTCTGGGCGAACGCCTACGCGGCCGCCGTTGTAGTCGAAGATGTTCATCGCGGGGGAGCCAATGAAGCCGGCGACGAATTCGTTAGAGGGGGAGTCGTACAGCTCGCGCGGCGGTGCAACCTGCTGCAGGACACCGTCCTTGAGCACGGCGACGCGGTCTCCCATGGTCATGGCCTCCACTTGGTCGTGGGTGACGTAGACGGTGGTGGTGCCGAGGCGCTGCTGGAGGCTGGCCAGCTCCGCACGGGTTTGCACGCGCAGCTTGGCATCCAGGTTAGATAGCGGCTCATCCATGAGGAATGCCTTGGGCTCGCGCACGATGGCGCGGCCCATGGCGACGCGCTGGCGCTGGCCACCGGATAGATCCTTCGGCTTACGCTCCAGGTACTCCGTTAACCCTAGAGTCTTCGCGGCTTCCTCTACCTTGGCTTTGATTTCAGCCTTGGGCATCTTGGCCAGCTTGAGGGCGAAGCCCATGTTCTGGGCCACGGTGAGGTGCGGGTAGAGGGCGTAGTTCTGGAAGACCATGGCGATATCGCGCTCGCCGGCTCGAGCCCCGTGACGTCTTTGCCATCGATGAGGATGCGGCCGCTGGAGACCGGTTCAAGTCCTGCGAGGGCGCGCAGGGTAGTGGACTTACCGCAGCCGGACGGGCCGACGAGGACTAGAAACTCGCCATCCGCGATCTCGAGATTGAGGTCTTTGACCGTGGGGTTCTCGGCGCGGGGATAGGTGATGCCGACGTTCTCAAAAGTGACCTTTGCCATGCACATACACTAGCACTCGCTGCGGACACAGTGCGCGTGGTCGAGTACTAACGGCGGGTAGGGTTGGCAGTATGACAGCTCTAAATCTTGACCGCATCCGCGAAGCTCTCGACGGTGATTTTTCCGTCATCGATTACACCGAGTCCACTGGCTCGACCAACACCGATCTCATGGAGGCGGAGAAGGTTGCCGATGGCACCGTGCTGCTCGCCAACGAGCAGGTATCCGGCAAAGGCCGCTTGGGCCGTCAGTGGGTGAGCCCGGCTGGATCCCAGCTCATTTTCTCCGTGCTCATCCTTCCGGATTCGCTCGATCACTTGGGCACCCTGCCACTAGCCGCAGGTTTGGCCGTGACTGATACCGTGGAGGGAGCGGTACTCAAGTGGCCGAACGACGTGCAGATCGACGGCAAGAAGCTCTGCGGCATCCTCGCGGAGGCCGGTCCGGTGGGTGAGGCCTTCAAGTCTGCTCCGAAGACGGAGGTCTCCAAGACAGAAGTCAACAAGGCAGAGATCAATAAGGCTGAAATAAACAAAGCGGAGATCAACAAGGCTGAAATCAACAAGGCTGAAGTGAATAAGGCCGAAATCGCCCCGAAGACCGAGGCCGCTAATCCGCCCTCAGCCCGCGTGGTCGTGGGCATGGGCATCAACGTGACGTTGACGAGGGAGGAACTGCCCATCGAGGCAGCAACCTCCCTCGCGCTCGAGGGGCTTGATACCGACCGCACCGAGCTCGCCATCACCGTGCTGAAGAACCTGCGCCACCGCATCACCCAATGGGAGCAGCAGGATCCGCGGCTCATGGCTGATTACCGCAAGGTTTGTTCTTCGATTGGTCAGGAAGTCCGCCTCGAAGCGCCGACGGGCGATGTGACCGGCATTGTTGAGGGCGTGGCGGACGACGGCCGCATCAACGTCGGCGGTGAGTACTACTCCGCGGGTGATGTCATCCACCTGCGCCCAGCTGGTCAGTAGCGAGTTGGGAGTGCGTGCTTTTTGGAAGGATCGAAAGGTGTTTTAAAAGGGCACGCCGGAACGGAAGATGACGTTGGAAAACGGCGTTGTTGACCCAGTGCGCACCACGAAAGAGGCGTCGGCGACTTGACGTTTGAGCTCCTCGTGCGCGACTTCCGTAAGTGGGATGCTGGGAAGCAGCGTCCGAACCTCTGGCGGAGTGGAATCCGCAATCGTGGCTGCCTCTACTACTACTTCGGCGAGTAACGCGGAAAGCGTATCGCCGAAGGAAGGGATGCCAAAGGTTAACGTCAAATCAATAACTGTCACATCCTGCGGTATGGGAAGCCCGCAATCCGCGATAACGAAAGTATCGGTGTGCCCAAGGCGCGCAACGGCGCTGCCGAGTGCAGGGTTGAGGATTCCAGATTTACGCATTGTCCACCTCCGGTAAGCGTGAAGAAGTAGTTGGGTAAGAAGGCTGTGCTCCATTGCCGGTTGTAGCGAAAGCTCCGACGCGGGCAGCGAATGAGGCCGCATCGATGAGTGAGTCGCCCTGCAAGAGTCGGGAGCACAACGCGCCGGCGAAGGCGTCGCCAGCACCGGTGGTATCTATGGTGGTCACGCGTGGGGTAGGTATATCCGTGCCGCCTTCTGGGGTGGCTACGTACGCTCCACGCGCGCCAAGGGTTAAGACTACGGAGCGGAAGCCAGCCTCAATAAGTCGGTGAGCAAGCTCGTGAGGGGTGCCATCGGAGGGAAGACCGAGCTGCTCCAAAATGAGACCAGCCTCGTGCTCATTGGCAAGAAGCGGATTGGCTTGCAGCAGGCTTTCACGGTCGACTTGGACAACAGGGGCGAGGTTAACCACGACGCGTCCATTGCTGTGTTCTACTGCGGCTTGAAAACCGGAAGCAGGGATTTCACCTTGTAGGAGAACAATGTCGGCATCGGCGATGGTGGAGGCGCGAGCGGCGACAAAATCTGAGTCGACTTGAGCGTTAGCGCCGGGGGAAATGACGATGGTGTTCTCGCCGTCGGCGGAAACAGTGATGACAGCGAGGCCAGTATTGGTGTCTACCTGCTCTACTGCACTGAGATCGATACCCGAAGTCCGCATGTAATGCATAGCGGGTTCCGCATAGGGATCAGACCCTACGGCACCAACGAAAGCGACATGCGCACCAAGTTGGGCCGCGGCCACTGCCTGGTTTGCGCCCTTGCCCCCGGCTAGGATTTCACCGCCAGAACCCAGCAGGGTCTCTCCGGGCTGAGGGTGGCGCTCGGCGTGGACGATGAGATCGGCATTGATAGAACCGACGACAGTTAACTTGCTCATTGGAATTCCTCTACGTTGTCGCGGGTAACGGTGATGACTTCTACGGGGACAGATTTCTGTGCCTTTTCACCATGCAGGAGTTGTGCGGCTTGCTCGATGGCGCGGGCACCGAGCTCGGCTGGTTGCTGAGCGATAGTAGCTTCCAGCTTGCCGTCCTTGACAGCCTTAAGTCCGTCGAAAGTACCGTCAAAGGCCACGATCTTGACCTCGGAACCAGCGCGCGATCCCAGGGCTTCGACGGCGCCAAGGGCCATTTCATCGTTCTCCGCAAAGATGGCCTTGATGTTCGGGTTGGCTTGCAAAAGGTTGGTGGCTACATTGAGCCCCTCTGTACGATCAAAATTTGCCGACTGTTTAGCAACGACCTTGATGCCCGGGTACTTGGCAATCTGTGACTCGAAGCCCTTGCCACGTTCGCGCGAGGCCGACGTACCTGCGGTGCCCTGCAGGATGAGGATGTCACCTTCCTCGCCGATGGATTTGGCCAGTTGATCTGCTGCTTGGGCACCGCCGGCGACATTGTCGGAGGCAACCATGGAATCCAAATCTACGCCGTTAACGTCGCGGTCTACACCGACCACAGGGACACCATTGTTCTTGATTCCGCGTACTGCCGGAGCTACAGCATCGGAGTCTGTGGGGTTAACAACCACCACTTTCGCGCCCATCGACGTAGCGTTGCCGAGTTGATTGACTTGCTGAGCAGGATCATCCGAGGCGTCTTGGATATCGAGGGGGACTCCGAGTTCTTTGGCCTTGTCCTGTGCGCCATGGCGTAGCTCAACGAAGAAGGGGTTTGTCTGGGTTGATAGCGCAAGAGTTATGCGCTGACGGTCTTCCTCAGAGCGGTTGCATGAGACCAAACCCAATGCGAGAACGGCAACGAGAACTGCAGAAATGATCTTTTTCATCAGGCGCTCCTTAGTTAGCCGTCTTATTGCGGAAGACGTCGAAGCCCACGGCCAACGCGATGACTAAACCGATGACGATTTGCTGCCAGAAGGAGGAAACATTGAGGAGGTTGAGGCCGTTTCGGATGACAGCCAGCAAAATAGCGCCAACCAGAGTCCCCGTTGCTTTGCCTTGTCCACCAGACAGCGAGGCACCACCGATGACGACTGCGGCGATGGCATCCAGCTCGTAACCGGTGCCTGCTTGCGGTTGCGCAGATTCGAGTCGGCCCGCCATAACCATGCCTGCCCACGCTGCGAAGAACCCAGAAAGCGCGAAAACTGCGATCTGGATGCGCTTGACTGGGAGACCGGAGAGGCGAGCTGCTTCGAGATTTCCTCCGATCGCGTACATGGAACGGCCGAGCACAGTGCGCTCGAGGATGAACCAACAGAGGAGCCCAGCAATCACCATCATGATGATGGGCACTGGGAGGCCGGCTACGTCGCTGCCAAAGAAGTTGACCGAAGGCGCGGTCTCAATGGGAGAGCCTTGCGAGATGACGAGGGTTAGGCCACGCGCAATAGACATCATTGCCAGTGTTGCAATGAAGGAGGGAATCTTTCCCCACGCAGTGGCCATTCCACAGATAGCGCCCGCCAAGGCACCCACACCGAGACCAATGAGGAGAGTCAGCCAGCCCGGAAGCCCAGCAGTGGAGAACATATAGGCCGACACCATTGCGCCAAGTGCGGCTACAGAACCGACAGAAAGGTCGATTCCCGCGGTAACAATGACGAAGGTCATGCCGAAAGCCAGAATGGCCACGGTAGCTGCCTGGATGCCTACATTAAGTAGATTCGTTACGGTTAAAAAATACGGGGTGGCGATGAAAAGCGCTATGCACAGCGCGATGAGGCCGACGAGAGCGCCATTGTTCAGAGCCCAGTTGGTTACACGATTCTTGGTCATAATTAATCCTTGGGGTCGTGGCTAGCGGAGTTAGTAGCGGCAGCGGAGGTTGCTGAAGTTACGTTGGCTACGGCGAGGGTCATGACCTCGTCTTGAGTGGAGTCTTTTGGCAGTTGCCCGGCAAGTCGGCCCCCCGACATGACGAGGATCCGGTCAGACATTCCAAGTACCTCTGGTAGATCAGAGGAAGCCATGAGGACCGCGCCGCCGGCAGCCGTAACCTCGTTAATGATGTTGTAGATTTCGACCTTGGCGCCTACGTCGACGCCGCGGGTTGGCTCATCGAGTAAGAGAACTTTTGAGTTGGCGAGGACCCACCGGCCGAAGACTGCCTTTTGCTGGTTTCCGCCGGAGAGATTGCGGATAGCCTGGTCAAGCCCGGACATACGTATACGAAGTTTTTCTGCCACTTCTCCCGCACGCCGATGTTGGCCAGAACGGTCCGCAATCCCAGCTCTAGCGGTGGGGTAGAGCGTCGCGAAACCGAGATTATCTGCTACCGAAGCATCCAGAACTAGCGCCTGTGCTTTCCGGTCCTCGGGGATATGTCCCACTCCGGCGCGAATTGCGGCGCCGATGTCGCCGCCTCGAAGTTCTTGGCCATTCACACGAATGGATCCTGAATCGTAGGTGTCTGCGCCAGCGATGGCACGAATGATCTCCGTGCGGCCAGCGCCGACAAGTCCGGCGAGACCGACAACTTCGCCGGAGTGGACCTCGAAGGAGATGTCCTGAAACGAACCTTGTGTAGTCAGGCCTGCAACTTCAAGCAAGACCTCGCCGCGCTCGGGCGGAGTGTCGCGCGGGTACTGGTTTTCGATACTGCGACCGACCATCAGCCGGACCAGTTCATCCTCATCTGTATCGGAAGGGACCTCGGCGATGAAGGCACCATCGCGCAGTACGCAAATGGTCTCCGCGATCCGTGCCAGTTCATCCAGGTGGTGGCTGATAAACACCATCGCCACGCCTTTTGCTTTGAGACCTTCGAGAACTGTAAAGAGCGCATCGACTTCTTTGCCGGTCAACGCGGCTGTGGGTTCATCCAAGATAAGGATGCGCGCATTCATGGAAAGGGCTTTGGCGATCTCAACCAGCTGCTGCTTGGCGACGCCCAACTCACCCACCGGAGTATCCAAGTCAACATCAAGTCCGATGAGGTGTAGGGCTGCTTGCGCTTGAGCCTTGAGATGCTTGCGGTTGACAAGTCCGTAGCGTTGCGGAGTGCGACCGAGCACAATGTTTTCAGCTACCGACATAGTCGGCACCAAGTTGAGTTCTTGGTGAATAGTGGCGATACCGAGGGCCTCGGAGGCCTTAGTATCGGGGATTCTAACTTCTTTGCCATCTACTAGTATGCGGCCAGAGTCCGGTTCGTGTACGCCCGCAATCATTTTGATGAGCGTGGACTTACCGGCGCCGTTTTCGCCCAAAAGGGCTTGAACTTGGCCTCGCCGAACGTTGAGGTCGACCCCTTTAATGACATCAACGGGGCCGAAGGACTTGGTTACGCCTTCAAGTTTTAGGACGGTTTCACTCATGTGAATTCTCCAGGGAATCGGTAGGCGGTGGACATTCGTGGGATATAGCGGGTATCGATGACCGTCGATTCGGGCTGCCGCTTGTTATCAATTGCGTCAACCAAGCGAGCGGTAGCTTCTTCTCCCATGCGCGTAACGTTCTGGTCTATGACAGAGATTGGCGCTGGTTGGAAACGTAAAAAGATGAAGTCATCGAAGCCAACTAGTGCGATTTCTTCACCAATTCTTTTGCCAGCGTTATGGCAAGCTTCTAGTGCGCCTGCGGTCATCATGGAATCGCCTGCGACTATGGCTGTGACGCCTTCTTGAAGAAGCGCGATGGCGCCCTTGTATCCAGATCGGTGGCGGAAGCTGCCGTGATGGATGTGGATATCCATTCCGGTTGTTGCATCCTTGAATGCGTTGAGGCGCTCGCGTCCGGTGGACGTTTCTTGGGGGCCAGAGAGATACCCAATTGACGTGTGTCCCTTGCTCTTGAGCTGGGCCACGGCCGCATGTATCCCGGTAATTGGGTTTGAGACCACGGCTGGGAGGTTTTTAAGAGAACGATCGATGAGTATCAGTGGGCGAGATTCCGCCGCGCGCTGCAGTGCATCTTCTGCGCCTTCGAGCGGGACACTGATGATTCCGTCTACCTGCCGTTGGGAGAGGGTGTCGAGAGCTTTGATGAGGCGCTCTGGGTCTTCTCCGCAACTGGTAATTATGGTCGAGAGTTTGCGCTTGTTCGCTTCTTCTTCCACTGCAGCGGCCATGGCAGCAAAATAGGCATTGTCCAAGTTAGGGATGATGAGTCCTATAGCGTCGGACCGAGAGTTTCTCAAGGCTCGTGCCTGAGCGTTGGGCAAATAATTGAGCTGTTGCGCAATGCTCATTACCTTTGCCCGTGTTTTCTCGGAGATAGCAGGATTTCCGGCAAGGGAACGCGAGGCGGTGGAAACTGAAACCCCGGCCGCAGCGGCAATATCTTTTAATGTGGCTCCAGGCATGAAATCCTCCTTCCTGTGACCTCTAGTGCAATCGATTGCACAGGTGTTTCTCAACCTACTGCCGGCCTTTCCCGCTGTCAAGGGTTTTGTGTCGTGCGCTAGTCGTCGTGCGCTAGTCGTGAGGTCTAGAAATTTCCGTGCACTGGCCCTTTCTGGGAGGAGAGGTAACTCCGGTGGAACGCGCTAGATTGCCGCATATCCCGCATGGCGCTTTTCACAAGGCGTCTGTCAGAAGGCATTAGTCAACGGGCGTCTTTACTCCCAAAGACGCCTTTTGCAGGCCGACAGATGGTGTTTTCAGGGGCAAAGATGCCTTTCGACTGATGCCTTTTAGGAAATGCCATGTGCGATGCCGCGCCGGGCCGCCGGACTGCCGAGGCTAGGAGGCTGTCACCCCTCACGCTCGGGTAGCGGGGGAAGACCGTGGAACGAGTAGGAAGGTAGGTACCATGTGCCCCATGAACCTCATGCAGATGGGCCGCGGCGAGGTTGTGCGCGCGGACATGACCGCCCCGTTTCGGACGCTGCTCTTTCCCTTTTTAGAGCTCGTCGTCGTCACGGGTGTGTGCTGGATTGCTATCGGCTGGTGTGACTATAACGGCATTGACTTGGCGATTCGCAATGGTTTAGTAGCTATATGGGCCCTGCTTGCTGCCTGGCGCTTCATCGTGCCCCTTGTCAAGGCCCGCCGCAAGCGCTTCATCGTGACCAACCTGCGTGTCATCGCCCGCGAGGGCAAGCGCGTCGATTCCATCCCGCTCACCGATATTCGTGGTGCGCGTCGCCGTCGTGGTGGGATTTCGCTGGCACTCCACGGCTATGAGAAGCCGATGTATTTTCCGTCCATCCCTAAAGCCAAGTACGTCGAGGACATCCTCAACGAGCAACCGGTCTGGGGTTAGTCCTTAATCTCCGTCGTGTGCAGCTGCTGGTCTAGGTCATCGGGGGCCAGGTTGGCGGAGCGGAACTCGTGGGTCAGTGGCAGGCGCAGGTCGAGGTCCGTTCCGGGGCAGAGCTCAATGGTGGCCTCATCGACCGTGTAGTCCAGCACGTGCCCGCCGGAGGTGCGCTCGGCGTCGATAAAGTGCACGTGGCATCCGGGGACTGAAATACCCTTCTCAAACACCGGGGTGCGGAAGCCACCGATGACGCCTTCAACGTCGTTAAAGCGCAGCTCCTTATCGCCGCCTACTGCCTGCGCCATCGGCGGATAAGGCTTGCTCTGCTTGACCACCGTGCGGGTAACCACGTTGCTGAAGCGTCCGGTGATACGCACCGCGTACATGTAGTTGGCGGAAGGCTCCACCTCATCGATGAAGGCCGATAGCTCCTCGCGCTTTAATCCCTTGGGCGCGGCCACCTTAATACGGGGGACAAAGTTCGTGGCTACCGCGAAGGGGGTTCCCTGGTCCAAGTCAGCCACCGTCGCGGTTCCATCACCGCGCAGCTGGTAGCACACGCCGTCGAGGATAATCATCTCTCCGTCCAGCGCATCGAAGGTGCCGATGCCGAAATTGCCCTTGCCCAAGAGCTCGCCGATGGTCATTTCGCCGTCGTAAATGCCATCCAACAGCGCGGTCATGAGGGAGTTCTGAAAGATGGTATGCCGGACGATCATGGCCCCAAGGCTAGTATTGAAAGAGTGAGTGAACAACACAAACCCCTCGTTACTGTTTATGGAGACGGCCAGCTTGCACGCATGATGCAGCCGGCCGCCGCGGAGCTCGACATCCACCTGCGCGTGCTGGCCTCCGCGCCGGATAAGTCCGCCGCACAGGTGATCCCAGACGTCGTTCTCGGTGACTATCACGATCTCGACGTGCTCACCGCCGCTTCGGAAGGCGCGGACGCAATTACTTTTGAGCACGAGCACGTCCCCACGGAGCACGTCCAGGCGCTCATCGCCGACGGTCTCAACGTTCAGCCCCAGCCTTCCGCCCTCCTCTACGCGCAGGACAAGCTGCTCATGCGCCAGAAACTGGCCGAGCTGGGCGCCCCAGTGCCGCGCTTTGCCGCCATCGAATCGGTGGAGGATGCGCGGGATTTCGCCGCGCTTGTCGACGATCACGTGTGCCTCAAAGCCCGCCGCGGCGGCTACGACGGCCACGGCGTGTGGTTCCCTTCCGCGGAGGAGCTGGAGCCGCTGGTAGAAGAACTTCTCGCAGCAGGCACCCCGCTGATGGCTGAGGAAAAAGTAGCCCTCACCCGCGAGCTGTCCGTGCTCGTCGCCCGCCGCCCCTCCGGCGAAGTGAAGGCTTGGCCGGTCACCGAGTCCGTGCAACGAGATGGTATCTGTGCAGAAGCGTTCGCACCCGCCCCGAACCTGTCCCCGGAGTTGGCAGAGCGCGCCATGCAGGTAGGCATCAAGGTAGCTACCGAGCTCGGCGTGACTGGCGTGCTTGCAGTGGAGCTCTTCGCCTTTGCGACGAAGCAAGACGCCGGCGCCATCATTGCGTCCGCCTCGGGTGCCCCGGGAGTATGCGTGGCGGAAGACATCGCCGTCAACGAGCTGGCGATGCGCCCACACAACACCGGCCACTGGACCCAGGATGGTTGCGTGACCTCGCAATTCGAGCAGCACCTGCGCGCCGTGTTGGACCTGCCGCTCGGCGCCACCGCGCCGTTGACGCCGATTACAGTCATGGCCAATGTGCTGGGTGCTGAGGAGGATCCGCAGATGCCCATGCCGCAGCGCGTCCGCGAAGTCATGGAGCGCTACCCAGAGGCGAAGGTCCACCTTTATGGCAAGGACCACCAGCCGGGCCGCAAGATTGGCCACGTCAATGTCGTCGGCGATGACGTCGAGGAGACCCGCCGCATCGCTCACGATGCTGCCCACTTCCTCGTCCACGCGCAGTGGGCTTAAGCCCGCAGCGAGCTTAAGCCTTAGTAAAGAAGGAGATTTTTCATGGAACCTCTCGTCGGCCTGATCATGGGATCCGATTCCGACTGGCCCACCGTCAAGCCCGCCGCCGAGGTGCTCGCTGAGTTCGGCGTGCCTTTCGAGGTGGGCGTCGTCAGCGCGCACCGCACCCCAGAAAAGATGCTGGCTTATGCCAAGTCTGCCCACGAGCGCGGGCTCAAGGCCATCATCGCCTGTGCCGGTGGTGCGGCCCACCTGCCGGGCATGGTTGCCGCGGCCACGCCGCTTCCGGTGATTGGCATCCCGCGCGCGCTGAAGGATCTCGATGGTCTCGACTCACTGTTGTCCATCGTGCAGATGCCGGGCGGCGTTCCGGTGGCCACCGTATCCATCGGTGGTGCCAAGAACGCCGGCTTGCTCGCCGTGCGCATCCTCTCCGCGGGCTACCCAGCCCTCGTGGAGAAGATGGCGGCCTACCAGGAGAACATGGCCGCCGAGGTAGAGAAGAAGGACGAGAACCTGCGTTCCCAGCTCTTCGGCGAATAAAGCGGGAAGTCGACCGGGGAGATTGATCTTAAGAGCCGACTACGCACATACTCATGCTGACCAGTATGCACGCTAAGCTAGCGGGCATGCAGTTTCCGCTTCTGGTGTTGGGCGCGCGCGTGGAGGGCGGCGAGCCGGGCTCGCTGCTGCGCAGCCGCTTGGACCGCGCGGTGGTGATGGCGCGCGTGCTGCCGGAGGAGCCGATCATCGTATCCGGTTACGGGGAAGCGGAGCCGATGGCGCGCTACCTCATCGAGCGGGGCGTTAATCCGGAGCGGATTCTCCTCGAACCACTCGCTACGAGCACCAACGAGAACCTTGAGCGCGCACATGCGCTGTGCCCGGACTATAGCTATTTTCGCGTTGTGACCAATGACTTCCACGTGCTGCGCACCCGCATGTGGGCCTGGCACCTGGGGATTCGGGTCCGCATGCACGGCATTGGCACCCCGCGGAAAGACCGCCCGTGGAATTACGTGCGCGAGGTAGTGGCGACTCCGCATTCGCTGCTGCGTATCGTGTGGCGGCGGGTGGTCGCTAGGCGCCGAAGAAAATGAGCACGAGGGCAATGAGCCAAATGACAAACCAGTGGCGCTTCTGTGGCGCGGTCGGGTTGGCTTTCTGCTGCAGCGTTTTGATGAAGTACCACGCGCCGGGCAAAGCGAAGCCGAGGCCGAAGGCTATGTCGCCATCGGTAATCGCGGTGAAGCCTACCAAGAATGAGAACAGGCTGAGCAGGCCCTTGAAGACGGAAAAGCGGTGAACCTTGCCGCCCGTTGAGTGCTGCTCGAGGGAATAGTCCTGCAGCGGGGCCGGGGCGTATGCGCGCTCAGACTCGGCAAAAGGCTCAGCAAAAGGATCCGCGAAAGGCGTCACAGGCGGAGTCGCAGAAGGCGCCGCATACGCCTCACGCGCGGGCTCCGCGAAGGGGTTCGCTCCACGGCCGCTGAAAGGCTTGGCCGGTTCCTCGAAAGGATTGGAGTCAAAGGGATTGCTCATGCGATTTACCCTAGGCCACCAGTGCACCGAACCCCGAATTAGAGCTTGGCCAGTGCCTTCGTGATGCCCTCTTTCAGCGTCGCTCGCGACTGCTTCATCGGATGCGCAATCGCGCGCAGGCCCATGTACGCAATCTGGTCCGCCGCGCGGTTCAGCGGGTCACCCGCATGCCCCATCACGCGGCGAATGGTCACCTCGCAGACTCCCTCCACGTCATGCCACGCTTGCTGGAAGCGCGAGCGCGAGCCTGAGGACAGCCCGCGCCACACGCCCCGCGAGCGCATCGCCTTCGAGCCCTTCTTCCGAATCTGCTCCACCGCTTCCAACGCGGCGACGGAGTCCGACTCGATGATCGCCTTGGTTGCGCCGACCTTGAGCAGGTATTTCAGTGCCAAGGTGAGGGATTCGAGTTCAAGCTCATCGGTGCTGGCCGTCGTCTTGCGCGTGCGCAACCGGTAGTCGCCATTGCTGGCCACGAAGCACATGGAGCCCTTGAACACCGTGTCCGAGGAGGCATCCGTGGCGATGCGCACGGTAGCGCCCTCCGGCCAGGAGGAAGCCGTCGAGAAGTTCGGCCACCAGTGCGCTTTCGGCGTTTCTACCTTTACGACCTGCTTCTTGCGTGGCGCCTCGCCCTCCTTCTTCGCGCGGCGCGCGGTGATGCCGGCCTGCTTGCGCCGCACGGAGCTGGCACTTTTCGATGCCCTATTCTCCTCCGCAAAACTCCCCGTCACGGTGTAACCGCGCTCCTCCAACGCAGCCCGCAGCGCTGCCTGCCGGCGGCCGGTGACGATCCACTTGCGCCCCCGAATATTCTTCGTGGCCTTCTCCAATTCGCGGACGGCCACCTCAACGATGTCGCCCTTCATGATCTGGCCCTTGCGCACAAAGCGCGTCTTCGTGGTGTTGACGGCAATGACCCAGCCGTCGATAGTCCCGTCCTCCGCAGAATCCCAGCGCTCGTCCCACAGTGCAATGGCCACGTGCACAGGTGCTGAGATCATGTGTTTAGTGATCTTGCGCGTGCCGTAGGTGCGCGACTGCGTGCCCGTCAGGGCGGAGAGCTCGAGAGGTTCCATCCCCTTTAGTAAACCATTTGATCAGTCCGCTGTAACGCTTGGGCGTCTGGTGCAACATACTCAGTGAGCCCAATAGGAATCTGGAGTTAATTAGTGTCTGTCCTTACCTTGCCTGGTTCGCGCAAGCGGGAGTTCTCCCGCCTGTTCCGCGAGCATTATCCAGCGGTGCTGGCCTACCTGCGCCGCCGCGTCCCACCGAGCCATGCCGAAGAGCTGGCGGCCGACGTTTTCGAGCGGGCGTGGGCCGGCTTCGACTCGTTGCGTGGCACGCCGCTGCCGTGGCTGTATGGCATCGCCCGCAACGTGATGCGCGAGTTCTACCGCACCCGCCGGGAAACGGAGAACCTCGATGATCACGAGCTGGAGTCCTACGCCGGCTATGACGCTGTCGATGCCAACCTCGACATCACGCGCGCGCTGATGCAGCTCTCGCACGCCGAGCGCGAAATTCTCACTCTCCACGCCTGGGAGGGGCTCGACCATCCCGATATCGCCGAGGTCCTCGGCATTTCCCGCAACAACGTGCGCGTTCGCCTGCACCGCGCACGCACCCACCTTTCCGAACTCACAGGAGAAACCGATGTCTAACTCTCTCGACAAACTCCGCGCCGCCAACCCCGTTTCCGACACCGCGCTTGACGACGCCTCCCTCACCCGCTCCGAAGACACCCTCGCAAAGATCACGAAGGGCCGCCCCACGTGGACCATTGCGGCGGCGTCCGTCGCGGTGCTCGCGCTCATCGGCGGTGCTTTCCCGCTGCTCAATAACTCGGAGCCCGTGGCCTCGGCCGCGGAGATTCTGACCCAGGCTGGCGAAGCTGCTGCCACCCAACCCGATGCCGTGGATAAGGGCGTGACCGCGAAGGAATACATGAAGCGCGTCGATACGCTTGGCGATGCTACGGCGATCACCGAATATGCGGTGGATGCCGGCGGTGCCGTGGAGGTGTCCTCGCAGGGCGAGGTGCCGGGCTTCGATCCGCAGCCGTCCATTAATCCGGAGGACCTTGTCGTTGCGACGGATCGCGCCGGGCTGGAGAAGCTGGCGGATTCCGCCCCGAATCGCGCGCTAGGCGCGTTGGAGCTGCTGCTCCAGCCGGGACTGAGTAGCGAGCAGCAGAAGATCGCCTATGACATGCTGGCGGACGCGGAGGGCAATGAGGTCGGCACTGTTGAGGGCGAAGGCGAGGACCAGCTGGTCACCGTGATTCGCGATTCTGACCGCGTCTCTTTCTCTGTCTTGCCCGCCACCGGCCAACTGGTGCGCGTGGTCGGCCTGGTGGGACCGGACGTGGAAACCACCATCGATGCCACCGCCATTTTGGACTGCGTATCCGTCACGGGCCTGGAGGGGCCGGACCGCATCTCGCTGGCCTGTGCGGATAACAACTACTTGGTCAACCAACTTGAATGGCAGCACTGGGGTGCCGATTCCGCGGAGGCAGACGGCGTGGCCATCGAGAACAACTGTGATCCCAACTGCGCGGAGGGCGAGTTTAGCGAGGATCGGGTGAAGGTGGTCGTCGACAAGCGCGTGGCCTGCGGCTACCACGCCGAGGTCTACTCCCGCGTGCGCGTGCAGTACCCGGATGGGCGTGAGGAAGAGCAGCAGATTGGTTGTGCGCCTTAGGTAAGTTGGCGCAGGGCGAACTGGCCGTACATGTCACCTAAAGCCTCGGCGGTGTAATCACCGTCGGGGCTGAACCATTGGGCCACGCCGATGCCCATATCGATGAGCGCCCAGCAGGCGATTTTGAGGTTCTCCGCGTGAAAGTCTCCCTCGTTGACCACGGCCATCCAGCGCGCGACATAGTCGCGGCGCAGCTGCAGGACGACGGATTTGTGGGGTTCTTCGAGGTTGGTGAGCTCGTTGTTGACCACGCGGACGCGCCGGGCGTGGGTGGCGTGGTAAATGACGTGGGCTTTCATGGTGGCGACGAGCTTGTCGCGGGGATCGCTCAGCCCGGCGAGGCAGGCGGCGTTGGCGCGCAGCAGGTCCTCCATGGCGGTGATGGTGACCTCGGCGAGGAGTTCTTGCTTGGAGGAGAAGTGGTTATACAGGCTGGAGGCGCGCATGCCGACGGCTTTGGCGATGTCCTCCATGCCGGTGGCATGGTAGCCGCGCTGGTCAAAGAGGTCGAGTGCGGCGGCAGCGATTTGGTCGCGGCGTCTTTGGTTGGCCATGGCGGGCGTCCTCCTCAATGAGCTAATGGCGGTTAGTATACCTGCGGGGGCAGGGTGAAGGTTGGCTGGGGGAGATACTGGCCCTGAAGTCTGGTTATCGTTCCGAATCCCGGCTGTGCCGCGCGTTGTGATGAGACACTTGACAGCCTGGGGAGAGTCAGGTCACAATTAACGCTAATCGCCATTCGTATTGCCTGTTAGTTGGAGAATTGACCATGTCCCACAACCTCTTCGAGTCCACCACTGATTTCCTGGGTGTCTTTGACAGCCTTTCTGAGGCCGATGCTGCGGGGTGGAAGCGCGCGGCGCAGTTCCGCGACTACTCCTACCCGGTGATTAACCGGCACTGGCAGGCCGCGGAGTATCCGCTGGACTTGGTTCAGCGTCTGGGGGAGCTGGACGTGATGACCGATGGGCTTTCGGTGGAAGGCCATGAACAGATGTCCACGCTTGGCGCTGGCTTGACGCTCATGGAAGTCACGCGTGCCGATGCTTCGATGGGCACGGTGATTGCGGTGCAGGCGGGGCTGGCCATGCGCTCAATTTCGATGCTTGGTTCTCCGGAACAGCAGGCTTCGTACTTGCCGCAGATGGCATCTTGTTCGCTGCTCGGTGCTTTTGGGCTGACCGAACCGGACCACGGCTCGGACTCCATCGCTTTGGAAACTACCGCGGTTCGCGATGGCGACGAATGGGTCCTCAACGGCGAGAAGAAGTGGATTGGCAACGGTGCCTCCGGCGGCATCACCATCATCTACGCCCGTATGGAAGACGGTAACGTCAGCGGTTTCATCGTCCCACAGGAAACCCCCGGCTACTCCGCTACCGTGATTGAAGGCAAGCTCTCCCTGCGTGCCATCCACCAGGCACACATCACGTTGACCGATTGTCGCATTCCCGCCGCCAACCAGCTTCCAGGTTGTCGCAGCTTCAAGGACGTTTCCCGCGTCCTGACCTCCACTCGCATTGGCGTGTCCTGGATGGCGCTTGGCTCTGCGGTGGCCTGCTATGAGACTGCCCGCTCGTACGTGCTCGAACGCGTCCAGTTCGGCCGCGAGCTGGCCAAAGCCCAAATCATCCAGCAGCGTCTGGCCAACATGGTCCTCGACCTCAGCCAGATGATGCTCACCTGCCGTGAGGTTTCCCAGCGCGAAGATGCTGGCACCTTGGCCCCGGAACAGGCCTCGGCGGCCAAACTCCACAACACGCGTGCCGCGCGGCGCATCGCCGCTGACGCCCGCGACATGCTCGGTGGAGTCGGCATCCTGCTGGAAAACGATATCGCTCGCCACTTCGCGGACATTGAGGCCATGCACACCTACGAGGGCACCGACACTGTGCAGTCCCTCATCATGGGCAAGAAGATTACGGGCTTCTCGGCCTATAAGTAACCAGCCGGCCGAGGATGTGGAAAGGCTCGCTTGGTGGTCCTTCTAGTTTGGTCCTCTTACTTTGGTCCCTTTGCCCTCGATCGGCGCCTGCCTTTGAGTTGTGAACATCCCCCTGTTTGACGTGGTTGTTACTTTACGCGCTCGATGTCTCGGGCGCTAGGGGTTTGCCGTTGTTGATTTCTACCGTTTTAGGTGGTGGCTTGTAGACGGATTTCCGGGGCCTGCGGTGAGGGTGTGTCGCGTAGTAGACGGTTTCCTTTGCTCGGCGATGTTCAAGGATGTCACGCCACGTGCCTGAATACACTTCACTAGGTGTGTATCCATTCAGCCCGCTGAAGGTCACGGTTATTGTATTCGTCGATAATCCTGCCGATGACTTTCTGCGCATGCTGGATATCATCATAGGTTTCTAACGCATAGCGGTGATGCTTGATTGTGCGATGTGATGACTCTTCAAATGGGTTGTCATTCGAAACATTCGGCCGAATTAATGACAGCTGCACGCCGTGTTCATCCAGCATGTCCTTCATCATGTGTGAGGTCATGACTTTGCCGTTGTCGGTGTGTACGACTTCAACGCTGTGACCGTTGAGCTCCTGGTCAGCAATGACTTGTTCAATCAGGCGTGTAGCGATGGTCTTTTCCTGTCGGTGTTGGACAGTCCATCCCACAACCTTGCGCGAGTACAAATCCAACGCTGTGTAAAGATGAAAGCCTTTAGCTGGCATGTACTATATATGATAGGTGCTGTTGCAAAGTTGGGCGGAGAGCCGAGACGACCCAGTTTCTCATTTCCTGATGGCCGCTGCGTGCTGGCGTTCTCAGGCCGTCTCGAAGACCCGGTTGACGATCACCGCGTCCGGATTGGGGTGCCCATAAGCAAACATCGTGCCCTGACCTTTCCGTAATGAATGCATCGCTTCCATCCCTTTCAACGTCCG
>NZ_VIOG01000018.1:0-32884 GCF_009708045.1 Corynebacterium hiratae
CAAACGTTAACCCTCTTGCGGCGGCCCGAACAACCTTACCCAACAAGCTCAACCAAAGTCAAACCCGCCGAACAAACATTGCCCGAACATCTACCACCAGTTAACCTCCCGGCTACCTCGCGGCGACCTCGATAAATATACGCACACCCCCAACAAACAACAAATCCCCAGGTAGTACACCGTTTCGTTGTACCACCTGGGGACGTCGCCAAGCACTGCTGGCTAGTAGAGCTCTTCCTCCTGAGTGCGCTCGATGGTCGCCCCCAGCGCTTGCAGGTTCTCTACAAAGTTGGGATATCCGCGATCGATGTGGAAAACATCGTGGACGGTAGTTGTCTCATCTGCACAGAGCGCAGAGAGCACCAAACCGGCGCCCGCGCGAATGTCGGAGCTCCAGACATGCGTTGAAGACAACCGCTCTTGGCCGCGGATGACAACATGGTGGCCATCCACCTGAGCGTCGGCGCCGAGGCGCAACATCTCATCGACGAATCGGAAACGGGACTCGAACACGTTCTCCGTAATGATGGAAGTACCTTCCGCAACCGCGGACAGTCCAATAGCGATGGGCTGAAGATCCGTTGGAAAGCCTGGGTAAGGCAACGTTTGGTAGTCCACGGCGGTGGGGCGCCCATCCATACGCACGCGGAAGCCGTTGACATAGTCCTCAATATCGGCACCGGCCGACTTGAGCTTTTCCAAAGGCAGGTGCAGGTGCTTGGGAGCGATGCCACCCACCGTAATATCTCCGCGCGTCATGACTGCAGCATAGGCCCACGTCCCGGCCACGATGCGGTCACCGATGACCTCGTGTTCTGTCGGCTGGAGCTTGTCCACACCGCGAATCGTGATGGTGGACGTTCCTTCACCAGTGATGTCAGCACCCATTTCCTTAAGCATCAAGCACAGGTCGACGATTTCCGGTTCGCGAGCTGCGTTGTGGAGCTGAGTTTCGCCGTCAGCAAGCACGGCAGCGGTAAGAATATTCTCTGTGGCGCCCACAGAGGGGAAATCGAGCTTGATGCTTGCGCCGTGCAGGTGGTCAACCTCCGCTACGACGGCACCGTGCTCAATACGCGTGCTCGCCCCCATCTTTTCGAGTCCGGACTGGTGCATGTCCAAGGGGCGGGAGCCAATGGCATCTCCACCCGGCAAAGCCACCTTGGCATGTCCGCACCGCGCCGTCAGCGGACCTAGCACGCACACGGACGCGCGGAACTGCCGCACGGCGTCGAAGTCCGCGTTGGAGTGCAGCTCGGCCGGAGTGGTGATGCGCACCGTGTGGCCATCGATCTCCACTGAGCAGCCGAGACCTTCGAGGACCTTGCGCATCAGGGGAACATCAAGAATTTCAGGACAGTTGGTCAGCGTGGTCGTGCCCTCCGCCAACAGTGCCGCAGCCATCAGCTTCAGCACACTGTTTTTGGCACCGTCCACCTTGACGGTGCCCTGCAGGCGCGCTCCACCGGAGACAATAAATTGGTCTTTCACGCCCACCCAACTTACCTACAATCAGGGCAGCGCGCCGATACGACGGGCCGCATTGACCGCTTCATAGCGGGTGTGGGCACCCAGTTTGCGCATGACAGAACGCAGATAAGACTTCACCGTTTCGGCTCCGATGCCCATTTCCTCTGCCGCCTCAACGTTGGTGTGCCCCAACGCCACGCAAGACAAAACATCGAGCTCGCGCGCAGACAACTTGGTGGTCTGCTTCACGCGCACCGGGGAGACCATCTGGTCGCAGAGGGCTTCCAATTCCTTGCGGAGGTCCTCATCGTTGACGCGGTTAGCCAGCATCCGCAGCTTGGAGTGCGTCGAGCGTACCTGCTCCCATTCGGCGCCGTTCATCACGTGCCCGCGAGCGGCGCCGCCCTTGCCCCCATCGGCGCGGCGCAGTGCGGAATTAACCGCTAAATCCTGCTCGAGGCAGCGGGCGGTCATGGTGACCTCCTCGATGACCTTGTCACCCAAGCGGACCGGCGAATGAACACCAACATAAAGAACGCCGCGGATCTCACGCTGCACAGTCACCGGCACCGCCACGATGGAGTGCAGTCCCTCATCCTGGATGTAGCGGTCGTTCTCGTGGCTGATCGTCGTGGCGCGGGTGTAATCGGATACGCCTACAGCGCGGCGAGTGCTGACAACGCGCCCGCCGACGCCCACATTCGCGTCAATCACCAAGTTCTGCAAGGCCGGGGTGCGCAGACCTACCCAGTGGGTAATCTGCAAACGATTATCCGGCAGCAAGGTTCCGTACATCGTAACGGGAATTCCCGTTGCGGTCTTCAGCGACGATAGCGCTGCGCGTACGGCTTCGTCATCATCCTTGAGTCGGTGCGGCTCCATGAGGCTCTCTCTTACTCGGGGGTAACCAGCAGGTGCACCCACATTCCCCGCCTGAAACGGGGGTAGGTGAACACTATTTGCGAAGTATAACCGTCCGACGGGGGTAATTCTAAATCGCACCGCGCCCTACTCCGTCACCCCAAATCCCACATATCATGCCCGAATGATCTGTTCAGAATTTATATACTACTTTGTCTAGTAGCGGGGTGTAAGGTGTCTGCTGTACATCGGAAGTTATTTACAAGGAGTCCACATCGTGGCTGTATACGACAACATTCTAGAAACCATCGGCGGAACCCCGCTGGTCCGCCTCAACCGTTTGACCGAGGGCCTCGGCGCCGAGGTGCTCGTGAAGGTTGAGTCCTTCAACCCCGCAAATTCCGTCAAGGACCGCATCGCCAAGGCGATTGTCGACACCGCCGTAGAAGCCGGCGAGCTGAAGCCGGGCGGCACCATCGTTGAAGCCACCTCCGGCAACACCGGTATTGGCTTGGCGCTTGTCGGCGCAGCCCAGGGTTACAAGGTCATCCTCACCATGCCGGAGACCATGTCTAACGAGCGCAAGGTGCTGCTGCGCGCTTATGGCGCTGAGATCGTGTTGACCCCGGGCGCTGCCGGAATGAAGGGTGCCGTAGAGAAGGCCAACGAAATTATTGCCGAAACCCCCAACGCGATCCTGGCTTCCCAGTTCGCTAATGAAGCAAACCCGAAGATCCACGAGGCAACCACCGGCCCCGAGATCTGGGAGGACGCCGAGGGCAAGGTTGATGCTTTCGTGGCCGGCGTCGGCACCGGCGGCACCGTCACCGGTGTTGGTCGCTACCTGCGCTCCCAGAACCCGGATACCTACCTGGTAGCCGTAGAGCCCTCCGACTCCCCCGTCCTGTCCGAGGGCAAGGCAGGCCCGCACAAGATCCAGGGCATCGGCGCTAACTTCGTCCCGGAGGTTCTGGACCGCGAGATCCTCAACGAGGTTCTCACCGCCACCACCGAGGAATCTGTCTCCACCGCCCGTAAGCTGGCCACCGAGGAGGGCCTGCTCGTCGGCATTTCCTCCGGCGCCAACGTCTCCGCTGCTCTCAAGCTGGCTGCACGCGAGGAGTTCAAGGGCAAGACCATCGTGGTCGTCGCCCCGGACTTTGGTGAGCGTTATGTCTCCACCATCCTCTTCGAGGACATCCGCGAGGCTTAGAGTTCCCAGCCTGGCTTTCCGCGGGGCGTCGCAAAGCGCACTGCGGTGAGCACCCCGAATAAAAGCGCCCTCTGTGCTAGGGGGCGCTTTTTCTTTCTAGATAGGATGGTTTGCATGCACATCTTGAAGATGATTCGTGAAGACCTCGCCAACGCGCGCGAGCATGATCCGGCCGCGCGCGGCGACGTTGAGAACGCCGTGGTCTATTCCGGCCTCCACGCCATTTGGGCGCACCGCATTGCCCACCGCATGTGGAAGCGTGGCTGGCGCGGGCCGGCACGCATCTTGGCCCAGGTGAACCGTTTCTTCACCGGAATTGAGATCCACCCCGGCGCCACAATTGGTCGGCGCTTCTTCATTGACCACGGAATGGGAATCGTCATCGGTGAGACTGCCGAGATCGGCGATGGCGTTATGCTTTACCACGGTGTCACGCTCGGCGGCCAGGTTCTCACGCAGACAAAGCGCCACCCAACGATTGGGGATAATGTGACTATCGGCGCCGGCGCCAAGGTGCTGGGCCCCATCACTATCGGTGAGGGCTCCGCAGTGGGCGCCAATGCGGTGGTGACGAAGGATGTACCCCCTCATCACACCGCCACGGGTATTCCCGCTAAGAACCGTCCCCGCAAGAAGGATGAGCGCATCAAACTGGTGGACCCAGACTTCTACATCTAAGGGCGGCCGACTCCGTATTTAGAGGTTGCCCTCACGGTTAGTCAGACGCTGGTATTCAGGGTTCTTCTCAATAAACCGCGCCACGGCGCTGCACGTTGGGATGACTTGGCGGCCTGCCGTCGAGTCATCATCCAACGCCGCCTTAATCAGAGGTTTGGACAGGCCTTGGCCTTGAAAAGACTCAAAAATTTCCGTGTGCGTAAATTCGCGCGTGGTGGCGGAGTCACTGTATTCAGCGAAGCCTGCTTCCTCGCCATCGACGGTGATGACGAAGCGGGATCGATCGGTTTGGTGCGCAACTGAAGTAGTCATGGTGCCCATTAAACCAAAAAGCAGCAGACCACTAGAGCAACTCCGGGGGAACAAGGAAACAAAAGAGCCCCCTCCACTACTGGAGGGGGCTTTCTTGTGGCCAGAGCCAGGATCGAACTGGCGACCCCACACTTTTCAGGCGTGTGCTCTACCGACTGAGCTATCTGGCCAGAAGCCACAAGGACTTCGGCGACCCTGACGGGACTTGAACCCGCGACCTCCGCCGTGACAGGGCGGCGCGCTAACCAACTGCGCCACAGGGCCATTTTCAATTATCTCTTGTGCGCTGGGCACGAATAAGTACTCTACACAAAGCTTGAGAAACACACCAAATCAGCATGTCATCTACGGTTTTTAGGAGTAAAGAAGTACCGTCCACGTGACTGCCGCACAGCACCTAGACCTATCGGCCCCCACCCCGCCTTGAGTGGGCTACGACAAGCAAAACGATTCAAGCCCCGAAGCGCGTTTCTACAAACACCGCTCCGAGGCTTGGTATGGCGACCCTGACGGGACTTGAACCCGCGACCTCCGCCGTGACAGGGCGGCGCGCTAACCAACTGCGCCACAGGGCCATACATATTGACTTATGTACCAACACGTTAGTGTTGGTACCCCCAACGGGATTCGAACCCGTGCCGCCGCCGTGAAAGGGCGGTGTCCTAGGCCGCTAGACGATGGGGGCCCGTTGCCTTGAGGCAACTTTGTAAAAATATACTGGAGACATCCCTACTTAACCAAATCGCCCCGGCAGAAAGGCGGAAAACCATGGCTGACCAGCGCGATACTTGCTCCTGCCACGAGCCCGGCGTTCACGGCTACAACTCCGATAGCGAGCAAAAGGCAAAATACTTAGCGCGTCTCAAGCGCATCGAGGGCCAAACCAGAGGCATCCACCGCATGATTGCGGAAGACCAATATTGCATCGACATCATCACGCAGATCTCCGCGGTCACCTCAGCGCTCGAGAACGTCTCCCTAGCGCTGCTAGAAGACCACATAGAGCACTGCGTGGCGGGAGCCGCCGCCGAGGACGGGCAAGTAGCCACAGAGAAGCTAGAGGAGGCCATGCGGGCCATCCGGAAGCTCGTGAAGAGCTAAAGGCGCTAGGGCTCCCCCTACTTAGGCCTCAGTGGGCCACCCTACAACGCAAAAGAGCCGCCCGAAGGCGGCTCTTTCTGTGGGCCTGCGGGGCTCGAACCCGCGACCTGCGGATTAAAAGTCCGTAGCTCTACCAACTGAGCTAAAGGCCCAACGCCCACCCATCTTAGTAGGTGGCACTAAGGAAAAGGAAATGACCCTCACCTCCAGCGGTAAGGGCCACGACCGAGCGGCATGGGCGATTAACCGCGCATGTCACCCTTCTCCATGAAGTTCACCTGGAAGTCAAAGGCGGTCTTCAGATCGTGCGGGGTGTGCTGGAACTTATTAGCCTTGGCACGCTCGTAGTATTCCTCAAGCAGCGGGCGGTAGTCCGGGTGCGCCACGGCGATAACCTTCTCCACGCGCTCCTTCGGAGCGAGACCACGCAGGTCCGCCACACCGTACTCGGTGATGATGACCATGGTGTCGTGCTCGGTGTGGTCGGTGTGGGACACAAACGGCACGATGGCGGAGATTGCGCCATCCTTGGCCACCGACGGGGAGACGAAGGTGGAGATGTAAGCGTTACGGGTGAAGTCACCGGAGCCGCCGGTACCGTTCATGATGCGGGAACCGGAAACGTTGGTGGAGTTGATGTTGCCGTAAATGTCGCCCTCAATCATGCCGTTGGAGGAAATCAGGCCCACACGGCGAATAACCTCCGGGTGGTTGGACACCTGCTGTGGGCGCAGGATGATGTGCTTGGCGTAGCGCTCAGCCTCAGCGTTCATCTTGTCCGCGTACTCCGGGGACAGAGCGAAGGAGGTAGCAGAGGCGACGGTCATCTTGCCGGCGTCGATCAGATCGAGCATGCCGTCCTGGATAACCTCGGTGTACGCCTGAATGTTTTCAAACTTGGAGTCCAGCAGGCCGGCCATCACAGCGTTCGGGACGTTACCCACACCGGACTGCATGATGAACTTGTCATACTCAAGGCGGCCGGCAGCGACCTCGCCCTCGAGGAACTCGATGAAGTTCGCAGCAATCTTCTCGGAGACCTCATCCGGAGCCTTGAACGGTGCGTTGCGGTCCGGAGCGTCGGTCTTGACCACTGCCACGACCTTTTCTTCCGGGATCTCAATGTAGGTGGTTCCAACGCGGTCGGCCGGCTTGGTGATCGGAATGGGCTGACGGTTCGGCAGCTTCTCAATCCGGTAGATATCGTGCATGCCCTCAAGGTTGAGGGACTGCCACTCGTTCACCTCGATGATGATCTTGTCGGCGGCCTCAATGTATTCGAGGTTGTTGCCCACGGCCGAGGACGGAACGATGTTTCCGTTCTCGTCGATACGCACGGCCTCAATAATGGCTACCTGGAAGTCACCGTAGAAGCCCTCCTCTACCTGCTGACCGGAGTGCGAAAGGTGGATGTCCTGGTACAGCGCGGAGCCGTCGTTGAAGCGGCCACGCAGAACTGGGTCGGAGTTGTACGGGGAGCGGAAGCGAATGGCGTTAGCCTCAGCCAGCACGCCGTCGCAGTCCGGGGCAGTCGAAGCGCCGGAGAAGACGTCAATCTTGAACTCTTCACCCGCCTCGTGCGCTGCCTTTGCCTTTTCCGCGATGGCGGTAGGCAGGGCCTTTGGGTAGCCAGCACCAGTGAAGCCGGAGATTCCCACACGGTCACCGTGATTGACGAACTTAGCTGCCTCGTCAGCGCTCATAACGAGCTTCTCAAACGGCGCGTATGCAATTCTCTCAGACATGAGTCCTCCTTTTATGTGCAGAAAAGACCTAGGTTACGGTCCTTTCCTATTAGTTACATGCACCACACTAGCGAATCGGTGGCGAATTTACCGCACTCTGCCCCAAACCGTGTGCACCCCTCATTTTTTTCATCAGAATTTGCCACCCTAGGCTTGTTCCGCGCACAATTGGCGGCGTGACTCTTGCTATCGGAAATATCCAGCTCAACTCCCCCGTTGTCCTCGCCCCTATGGCGGGCGTGACCAACGTGGCCTTTCGCGTGCTGTGCCGCGAGCAAGAGATAGCGAAGACCGGCACCGTCTCCGGCCTCTACGTGTGTGAAATGGTCACCGCACGCGCCCTCGTTGAGCGCAACCCAAAGACCCTGCACATGACCACGTTCGACCCCCAAGAACAGCCGCGTTCACTGCAGCTGTACACCGTCGATCCGGAGTACACGTACAAGGCGGCCAAAATGATCGTGGACGAGAACCTCGCAGACCACATCGACATGAACTTCGGCTGCCCGGTTCCCAAGGTCACGCGCCGCGGCGGTGGTTCTGCCCTGCCCTATAAGCGCCGTTTGTTTGGCAACATCGTCGCTGCGGCCGTCAAAGCGACGGAGGGCACGGACATTCCAGTCACCGTCAAGATGCGCGTCGGCATCGATGACGAGCACAAAACGCACCTCGACGCCGGCCGGATCGCCGTTGCTGAGGGTGCCGCGGCCGTCGCTCTCCACGGTCGCACGGCGGCACAACGCTACTCCGGCCACGCCGACTGGGGTGAGATTGCCCGCCTCAAGGAACACCTAGCGGATACTGGCATTCCCGTCTTGGGTAACGGCGATATCTTCAAGGCAACCGATGCGCACGACATGATGGAGCAAACGGGATGCGACGGCGTCGTCGTAGGCCGCGGCTGTTTGGGCCGCCCCTGGCTCTTCGCGGAGCTCTCCGCCCACCTGCGGGGTGAGCCGGTGCCGCCGGAGCCCACTTTGGGGGAAGTCACGCAGATTATGATTCGCCACGCCGAACTGCTGACACAGCACGAAGGCGAGCGCCAGGCCAGCCGCGATATTCGCAAGCACATTGGGTGGTACCTCCGAGGCTTTCCGGTGGGCGGCCAGGTGCGCGCTGGCCTTTCTCGCGTCAATTCCTTGGAGGATCTGCGCGAACTGCTGGCGCCGTGGGCGGACTCGCCCGCGCTTGCCGACGACGCCGATGGCGCCCGCGGCCGCCAGGGTTCACCCGCCAAGGTGGTCCTGCCCGAAGGGTGGCTCGATGATCCAGAGGATGCCACGGTTCCGGAAGGCGCGGAGATCATGCACTCCGGAGGCTAGGAGCAGAACCTGCCTTGATCGTGTTGCCCGACAGGCACTAGACCAATAGTTGGGCTAAAGTACGTGGCATGCGCGCAGCTTACCGTGAACAGTTGGATAACTTTGCCCATGATCTGATCATCATGAGCACGACCGTCCATAGGTTGATGACTCTTGCCTCCCAGGCATTAATTGAGGCTTCCCTGCAACCAGCCGAGGAGGCCGTGTCGCTGCGCGATGAACTGGATGAGGTCCGCACGCGCTGTGAAGACCGTGCGGTGTCCCTTCTGGCCTTGGAGAACCCCATGGCCAAGGACCTACGCCAAGTGATCTCCTCCATCTATATTGTGGAAGATTTCTACCGCATGGGCCGCCTATCCCAGCACATTGCAACGAGCGCGCGTCGCCGCCACCCAGAGCCGGTTGTACCGGCAGAAATCATGGGCTATTTCGAGGAGTACACCCGCCTCGTCCTCGACATGTCTGCAGGGCTCAAAGACATCCTCATCACCCGTGATCCGGAGCTCGCGCTGCGCCTGACCGAAGATGACGATGCCGTGGATGACATCAACCATCACCTGCTGCGCATGCTGACCCAGCGGGAGTGGAAGGGAACGGTGCGCCAAGCCGTGGAGACTTCGCAGCTGTCACGCTACTACGAGCGATTCGCAGATCATTGTGCCGCCGCTGCCGGGCGCATCATCTACCTGGCCACGGGCTTGGACCCAGATCGCTATATGCGCAAGCGCGACCAGGAGCAGCGCGACGCCGAGATGGAAGCCCGCATGGCGGAGCTCGAGCGCCAATTCCGCAACTAGGCAGGCGTGTGGGCGTGGGTGATCCACCCGGCTCGATCCGAAGCACAAGAAAGCCGGCGCCTCTCCTAGACCTTAAACAGGTGAGAGAGGGCGCCGGCTTTGGGCACTAGTGGCATTTAGCCGAAGCGGCCAGAGATGTAATCCTCGGTGTCCTTCTTGGACGGGTTTTCGAAGATCTTGGTGGTGTCATCGAACTCGACGAGGTGACCCGGCTTGCCGGTGGCCTCTAGAGAGAAGAAACCAGTCTTATCGGACACGCGGGCTGCCTGCTGCATGTTGTGGGTCACGATAACGATGGTGAAGTTTTCCTTCAGCTCGTGGATAAGGTCCTCAACAGCCAGGGTGGAGATGGGGTCCAGCGCCGAGCACGGCTCATCCATGAGGAGAACCTCCGGCTCCACGGCAATCGCACGGGCGATGCACAGGCGCTGCTGCTGACCACCAGACAGGCCGCCGCCCGGCTTATCCAGGCGGTCCTTCACTTCGTCCCAGAGGTTAGCGCCGCGCAGGGACTTCTCGGCGACTTCCTTGAGCTTCTTCTTATTCTTCTCACCGGACAGCTTCAGGCCGGCGACAACGTTGTCCTCGATGGACATGGTCGGGAACGGGTTAGCCTTCTGGAACACCATGCCGATGGTGTTGCGGACGGACACCGGGTCAACCTTGGAGCCGTAGATGTTCTGGCCATCCAGGAGGATCTCACCCTTGACGTAGGCACCGGGGATGACCTCGTGCATACGGTTCAGGGTGCGCAGAACGGTGGACTTACCGCAGCCGGAGGGGCCGATGAAGGCGGTGACGGCCTTCGCCGGAATTTGCATGTTGACATTCTGTACGGCGTGGAAGTCACCGTAGTAGATGTTCACGTCGTTGAGCTCAAGCTTGGACATGAGTAGTGCTCCTATTGGGGGTAGGTGGAAAGTGAATACGGTTACTTCTTGACGGAGAACTTCGCCGAAACGATGCGCGCGCCGATATTGAGAATCGCGATGAGGACAACCAACGTGAGGGCGGCACCCCACAGCTTGTCCAAGACAGCCGGATCAGCACCGGACTTGTACATATCCAGCATCATCAGCGGCAGCGAGGACTGCGCGCCCTTGAGTGCATCCCAGTTGATGGAAGACGTAGAGCCCACCAACACCAGCACCGGCGCGGACTCACCCATGATGCGGGCCACGGCGAGCATGATGCCGGTGACGATGCCGGAAAGAGCGGTCGGCAGAACAATGCGGGCGATGGTCTTCCACTTCGGTACACCGAGGGCATAGGAAGCCTCACGCAGGTCCATAGGGACCACACGGAGCATCTCCTCCGTATTGCGAACCACAATTGGAATCATCAGGAGTACCAAGGACAGCGCCACGGCCATACCGGAGCGCTTGAAGCCGAACAGTGTAATCCACATGGCGAAGATGAACAGTGCGGCCACGATGGAGGGCACACCGGACAGAATGTCCACCATGAAGGTGGTGAGGCGGCTCAGGGGGCCACCGCGGGAGTACTCCACAAGGTAAATCGCGGTAAAGATACCAATCGGAACCGAAATAGCGGTCGCGATGATGGTCTGAACGAACGTACCGATGATGGCGTGCAGCGCACCACCGCCGGCTTCAGTATCCAGGATGCCGCGCTGGGATTCGGTCCACCACTCGGGGCTCAGGACAGCCCCGGAACCGCGAACAATGAGCTCGAAGAGGACCCACAGCAGCGGAATCATGGCGATGATCATCGTCGCCCACACGAGAGCGGTGGCGATGTTGTTGGTGGTCTTACGGCTCGAGGAAATATCCAGGAAGGTCGGGCCGGAAGAAGCCGGGACAGAGTTAGAGGTTGTAGTCGTAGTCATCTCTGTTCCCTCCTTACTTGCTCTTCACGATGGAACGGGCAATTGCGTTGACCACGAAGGTCAGAAGGAACAGCATGAGGCCTGCAGCGATGTAGGCGCCGGCACGCATCTCATTACCGAACTCCGCGGCCGCCAAGGCGATGGCGGTGGCGAAGGTGGTACCGCCATCGAACAGCGAGAAGCGGAAGTCCACCAATGGGGAGACAACCATGTACAGCGCCATGGTCTCACCCAGCGCGCGACCCAGGCCCAGCATCGAGCCGGCAATATAGCCGGACATACCGAAGGGAAGGACCGTCATACGAATAACTTCCCAGCGGGTGGCGCCGAGTGCCAAGGCAGACTCGATCTGGCCCGGAGGGGTCTGCACGAAGACCTCGCGGGCGGTGGCGGCGATGATCGGCAGAATCATTACTGCCAGAACGATGCCACCGGTGAGGACGTTGCGGCCCGTCGCAAAGTGCGGGGAGTTGTCGTAGACCTTGAACAGGAAGAAGCCACCTGCCCAGGAGTGCAGCCACGTGTAGAAGCCGGACAATGCGGGGCCGAGAACCTGCCAGCCCCACAGGCCATACACGATGGACGGCACGGCAGCGAGCATGTCGACGAGGAAGCCCAGCGGCTTCACCAGCTTGGCCGGTGCGTAGTTGGACAAGAAGATAGCAATACCGAGTGCCACCGGCATCGCGATGATGAGTGCCACGATGGAAATCAGCACGGTATGGCCGAACATGGTCGGAATACCGAACTTCATTGCGTCGGTATCGGTGGTTTCCCAACGCTCGCCGTAGGTGAAGAAACCTACGATGCCGCCCTCATTGACGGCAAGGGAGGGAACCGCTTGCCACACAAGGAAGACTGCGATAGCAGCGATCATCACCGTGATCAGCGTGGCGGACGCAGTGGACAGGAATTCAAAGACACGATCGCCCGGGCGCTTGACGCCCGTCTTAACGGCTGGAGTAGGGGCAGCGCCCGCGTCGGATGCATGCACGCTAGGACGAATCGCCGAAACGGCATCCTCCCTCGCGGATGACGCTGTGGTGAGATTATTGTCTGCCATGAGACTAGGGAATCCTTTTCAACGGGATCAATAAAAATGCGGGACACGCTACCGCCCCCAAAGCGCTCGTTAACGGCGGATTGGGGGCGGAAGTGTGTATCTAAACGGCAACTACGGCACTAAGGCCCGCAGTTAACGCGCTTACTGGATAGCGTCGACAGCTGCCTTCAGGCGCTCGAGGTGGTCACCAGCAACCGGGATGAAGCCTGCGTTCTCCAGCTCATCGGTCTGGTTGTCCAGAACGGTGTTGAAGAATGCCTTCACCAGAGCGGAGGTCTCCTCATCGTAGCCAGCGGAGCAGACGATGTTGTAGGTGGTCAGGATGAGCGGGTATGCGCCCTCGTCGTTGGAAGCGAAGAGCTTGTCGGAGTCAACAACCATGTTGTGCTCGGAGCCGGTGTCCTTGAAAGCAAGGTGGTCCAGAGCAACACCGACGGACTCAGCGTTGAGCTCAACCGGGCCGTTGCCGAAGTCAATCTTGGCAATCTTGACGCCGTCGGCTTCCTTCTGGTGAGCGTAGCCAGCCTCAACGTAGGTGATAGCACCCTCGATGGAAGCGACCTGGTCAGCCACACCGGAGGAACCGTTAGCACCCTCGCCAACAGCATCCGGGAACTGCTTGCCCTCGCTGTCCCAGTTGCCGGTAGCGGCGGTCAGGAACTTCTGGAAGTTGTCGGAGGTACCGGACTCATCAGAGCGGAAGATAACGGTGATGTTCTGCTCCGGCAGGTCGGTGCCCTCGTTCTCAGCCTTGATGGCGTCATCGTTCCACTTGGTGATCTCGCCCTTGAAGATCTTGGCCAGAGTGTCAGTGGAGAGGTTGACCTCGGTGTCACCCAGGTTGTAGGCGATAGCAACCGGGCCGATGGTGGTCGGCAGGTGCCATGCATCGTTGCCGTCGCAACGCTCCTTGGCGGTCTCCACCTCACCCTTGTCTTCCTTCAGGGCGGAGTCGGAACCAGCGAAGTCAACGGTGCCACCGTTGAAGGCCTTCACACCAGCGCCGGAACCGGAGGAGGTGTAGGAGAAGTTAGCATCCGGGTACTCGTTCAGGAAGGCCTTCTCGAAGACGGACATTGCGGACTTCTGGGAGGAAGCGCCCTCACCAGAGAGGTCACCGGAGACCTCTACGGAGTCGGAGCCGCCATCGGCGGAATCAGAATCGTTGGACTCGGAGCAGGCAACGAGAGCGGTGGAGGTGGCGGCGACGATGCCGAAGATAGCGGCAGTGCGCTTGAAGTTGCGAATCACGGGGAACCTTTCCGGTACGGATACAAGAGAATGATTTTTCGAGGAAATCGCCCCCTACCCTCTCCAAAGGCAAGCGCGATTAACTCACGGGAAGTAAAGCTATATGTGGAGGGTTAACCCCACAGGGATCAAGAGGTGAACAATCGGTTAACTTGTACCAAAAGGCGGTGAGACTAGTCACTTTTCGCCCAGACGCAGTGCTCCTCCGCAGTACCAAAGCCGAGCTTCTCATAGGCCTTTACTGCCGGCTCATTGTCCGCCTCGACGTACAAGATGACCTTGTCCGCTCCTTTAGCGACCATGCGCTGCAAGCCAGCGGTGAGCAACGGGCCGCCGAGCCCGCGCCCGCGATAGTCCTCGCTCAGCCCCACAACATAGACCTCACCGAAGGCTGGGATGTCCTCCTCATGCCATTTCAGCCAGTGAAAGCCGGCCATGGTTGGGGCACTGTGCTCACCACCGTGCGAATCCCACAGGAAGAGCACGTCGGCCGGATCGAACCATTCGGCTTCCATCCCGCGGTGTAAACGCTCCAGGTCCCAGCCACCTTGCTCTGGGTGCCAGGAAAAAGCCTCGTTGTTGGCTCGTAACCACTCCGCCTCGACGTACTCGCGCCCGAGACGCTCGACCGACTCCGTGTACGTGCAGATCTCTAGGCCTTCGACCTTTGCGGACGCTTCCTCCGCCGCGCGTAGGTCCCGTCCCTCAATAGCCATGACGAGCAGGCGCCTGACGACGTCCATCCCATTGCGCTTCGCCAGCGCCTGGGCGGCCGGGAGGTTGCCATGAGCCCAGATCTGGGGGGAGGTTGGGAGGGCGTCGACAAGCGCCTGCCCCACCCCGCGCCCGCGGTGTTCGACGTCGACGACGAGCTCTACCGTCTTCCCTTCGACGGCAGCCACACCTGTTATCTCACCGTCTTCGAGTGCGAGCAGGTGGCGGTGCCCAAGGCGACCATCTCGCAGGCCGACCACAAACTGCTCGGAGAACGGCGCATAACCATCGTGCGTTTCGGCGCGTGTGGCCAGCTCCTCCACGCGCTGTGCCAAATCCGGATTCTGCGGCAGGGTAAGGGTCTCAATATTCATGTTTCCCAGCTTACGTGCGGTAGTAATAGAAGGGTGACCGTCATCTACCTCAGCCGCCCCGTCGTCCGACTCGCCGCCGTCGCGGGAGTGGTCCTGACCGCATGGCTGGCGGATTCCGCGGTGGCGATGCATGCCGAGCACACCGTGGCACAGAAAGCGAAAGCCAGTTCCCAGCTAGAAAATAGCCCCAATGTGTACATCGGCGGCGTTCCTTTTACCCTCGGCGCTCTGACCAAAGAGGTTCCTTACCTCGAGGTCAACTCCTCCGATGTGGAGGTTCCCAAGCTCGGGATGGTCAACGCTTCCACGACGCTGCGCGATATCACCATTCGCCCCGAACAGCTCTTCAGCGGGGACTTGGAAGGTGCGCCGGTTTCCACCTACACGCGCAGCATTAGCATCGACGGAGTAGCCCTCGGCCGCCTGCTGGGCATTACGGACCTATCCATCGCCAACCCAGATGACATGTCCCCCACCGGCGGCCCGTCTGCCGAAGCTGAGCTCACCGGCACGCTACCGGGAGACACCACCAAGTCCACGGCGACGGTAACGTTGCGCCTCGTTGGGCCGGAATTTCGCATGAGCGTCTACGGGACCGATGATGAACGCCTCAAGAAAGCGTTCGGGCTGGTCTTGGATACCCGTCAACTACCGTTGCCTGCCCAGGCCACCTCCGTGAAGCTGCACGGCGGTTCCATTACGTTCGAGGTGCAGCGCCGCAACATCACTTTGAAGACGGCGCAGCTCTCCCCTCTCGAAATCGATGGGTCGGAAGAAAAGGCCGTCGAGGATGCAGCGCAAAAGGCACAGGACACCGCCAACGAAGTAGGCAGCGCACCGACGACGCCGCCGAGTTGGCGTCAAAATTAGTTGATTCGAACGAGGTCGCGCAGGATCCTGCGGACGTTGCGGTGCATGGGCGGGGCCGGATCGGTAGGAGCGAAGACTTCCAACGCGTCTGCCTCCGATTCCAGATGCACCTCCGTGAAGGTACCCTCCGATTCTCCGTCTGCTTGGAAGCGGTGCGGCTTCGGGCACACCAAATCCACCTCGACGGCATCCTCAAAGTGGAGCGTTCGGGCGTCCGTGACCTTATTCAGCCAGTGGCGGTGATCCACGCCAAAAAGGTGGAGCACGCCCACAAGACCATCAATGCCACCGAGGTCTGATACCCCGAAGAGGCCAAGGCCTTGGTCGAAAGAGTTGCGCGGATTGGTCACCACCGGCAGCGGCCCGAGGAAGGTCCACGGGTTGGTGTTCGAGGTGAACATGACGGGCACGTCATCAGCCGAGAAAGTGGCTCCCGAGCCGGAGCGCGCACGCACGCTAATGCGCGGTGGGCGAATGCGGGCGCGCTGATAGGCCTGAAAGGCCACAGCCAAATAGCGCAACGGAGTAGCTGCAAAACCCATTTCCCGAGCACGGTCCACGCGAGCGAGCACGTCGGCATCCAATCCGAAACCAGCATTGACCGCGAACCATCGGTCATTCCACACTCCCAAGGACACGGTGCGGCGCGTATTGCGTTCCAGCATCCGAGCCAGCACGTGGGCTGCCTCAACAGGAGTATTGGGGAAGCCGAGGGCACGGACGAAGACGTTGGCGGAGCCCGTGGGAATCACCGCGAGAGCCGGAATGTCCTGGGGGCTGGGACGTTCCGCGGAATCTGCGGGGCCTAACAGCCCGTTCACAATTTCGTTCACCGTGCCATCTCCCCCGAAGACCAAGATGACATCGAAGTCTTCCCTGGTCATGCCCCGCACTATATCCTCCGCGTGCCCCGGATAATGCGTAAAGCGAGCAAGCAGCTGCAGCCCCTCCACGTCCCGAATGACGGGCAGAACCTCGCGGAAGAGGGCCGAATTCTGGCTCGTGGAGTTCGGGTTTGAGATCAGCAATGCGCGCATGACCCCCTAGACTACTGGAGCCTAGTGGTTTCCGTGGCGCCCCCACGACTACGCTGGGGCAGCATGAGCGAACAGACGAATAATGAGAATCACCCGGAAAACACCCAGCCGGAGAACGCCAAGATTGATGGCAACGCAGCCGTCAACCAAGCCGCGGAAGCATGGAAGGATGCTGCCTCCCGCAACATCCCCACCGTTGATGTAGCAGAGAACCCTTTGCCCGATGAGACGGCAAACCTGCGTCAGGGTCCGTCGCTGCACGATGGACTCTTGGGGCTTCTCCCCCTCGTCGGCGTGTGGCAGGGCGAAGGCCAGGCCCACAGCGCCGACGGCGAGCAGTACGCCTTTGGCCAGCAGCTCATCATCGCCCACGACGGTGAGAACTACCTGACCTACACCTCCCGCACCTGGAAGATCGATTCCGAGGGCAACCCGGCGGGCCCGGACGTGCGCGAATCCGGATTCTGGCGCATCTCTCTCAAGGACGAGATTGAGATGACCTACACCTCCTCCAATGGTGTCAACGAGATCTTCTACGGCTCCCTGTTCAACGAGCGCGCTTGGCAGCTGGAGTCCGCCTCCACCATGGTGACGGAGACAGGCCCCGCCAACCTCGGCCCCGGCAAGCGCATGTACGGCCTGATGCCGAACAACAACTTGGGCTGGGTCGATGAGCGGCTTGTCGACGGCGAGATGCGCCCCTTCATGTCCGCCGAGCTCACCCGCGTAGCAGGCTAGCTAGCAGGCGAGCTAGCCGCATAAGGGAATCTAGCGGGCCAGGGCGGCGTCGATCAGCGCGCGTATTTCCTCCGCGTTCGCCGGCGCCTTGAGTTTCTTGTCATCGAGGCGCGTCACCCGCACCGCTGTGCGCACCGAGGAGACCAGCCACACCGAGTCAGCCTCCTCGAGGTAGCTCAGGTTGAGCTCCTTCGCCTTGCAGCGATACCCCTGTTCTGAGGCGTATTCAAACAGCGCGGCCTGCGTGGTTCCGGGGAGTATCCCCTTGCCCGCGGGGGTGCGCAGCTTGGTTCCCTTAACCGCCACCACGGTTGAGGTAGCCCCCTCCAAGACCTGCCCCGTGTCGGGGTCGGTAAAGATCACATCATCAAATCCGCGCTCGCGGGCCAGCCGCAGCGTGGCCATGGTTGCCGCATAGTTCAACGTCTTGGCCGGCAGCTCCTCCGCCACCTGCCACAATCGCGGCGTACTCATGACCTTGACGCCCTTCGCGCGCTGCGCCACCACATCCTCCGGGATTTCCTGAACCGCAACCCAGGCCGTGGGCACCCCGGTGGAGGCCCGGCCGCGGGTATAGGTCCACGTGCACTTGGCTTCGAGCGGCGAGCCACCCGTGTCCCCCGCGCCGGCGGGACCATAAAAGTCGGCGATAGCCAACGCGGTGGCTTCCTCCCACTTGTGCATCGGCGGCTCCGGCAAATTCAGAGCCTGGGCGGAGTGTCGGAAGCGCTCCGCGTGGCGGGGAAGGTTCGCCGCCTTGCCATCACGCACTAGAAGGGATTCAAAAATCCCGTCTCCGCGCGTGACCGCGGCATCATCCCAGTAGACCAACGGTAGGTTCGGCATGTGGCGCCGCACCGATCCCCCAAACGGCTCCACGACGTAGATGACCGGCTCTTTTCTGCGCTGAAGGCTCATAGCCCCGATTATGCCCTACCATCGGAGGGCGTGAGTTACTCTTCGCCACTTCTTTCCCGGCCCGGAGCCGCTGAGTTCCAGGGCACCACGCTCGTCGATGTCTCCGGGGTCCCCTGGCACTACGGCAACCCCCTCGTCGAACAGCGCGCGGTGGAAACAGGTTCAGCCGTCATCGACCGCTCCCATCGCCGCGTCATCGCGGTTTCTGGGCCCGATGCCCGAGCCTTCCTGCATAACCTCCTGAGCCAAAAGCTCGATGACGTGGACGCCGGCTTTTCCGCAGGTGCCCTTGACCTCAATATTCAGGGCCACGTCCTGCACCACATGGATCTGTCTTTCGACGGGGAAACCTTCTACCTCGATGTGCCGGCGGCGCAGTTCGAGTCTTTGCGAGATTTCCTCACCGCCATGGTGTTCTGGTCCCAGGTCACCGTAGAGGAAGTAGACGTGGCGGTCATCAGCGTCCTCGGTCAAGCGCTGGACAAACCTTCTACGGCCCTGGTGGAGAGGCCCGTGCACTGGCCGGGCTGCCCGCGCCAGGACTTCCTCGTGCCGCGGGACAAACTAGACGCAGCGGTGCAAGAGTTGGAGGCCCAGGGCGGAAGCTTAGCGGGGCTCATGGCTTTTACCGCCGAGCGCGTGCGGGCACGCGAGCCCGAACTAGCCGCAGATCTCGATGCAAAGACTATCGCCCACGAGGTTCCGCATTGGATCCGGCGCAGCGAAGATCAGCCCGCGTTCGTTCACTTGGACAAGGGCTGCTACCGCGGGCAGGAGACCGTCGCGCGCGTAGAAAACCTTGGGCGCTCTCCCCGTTTGTTGGTGCTGCTCTACCTCGACGGCTCCGCCCCGGAGCAAGCGGAGAGCGGAGCGGACATCACGTTGGGTGGGCGTCGCGTGGGCAGACTCGGCACCGTGGTGGAGGACTGTGAGTATGGCCCCATCGCGCTTGGTCTAGTAAAGCGCAGCGCCCTCGACCATGGAGAGCTGGCCATTGGTCCGGTAGCAGCATCGATCGAGCCGGATTCCATCCCTGCCGATGAGGGCCCGAAGGCCGGCCGTGCCGCTGTGGATCGCCTGCGCGGAAAATAGTGGCGCATTACACAATGGACTATTTGCCGCAGGGTGGAGCACTTTTCAGCACACCGCTAGGGGGTAGTTCGGAATTTTTTCGTCACACAGGCTATGGTGTCTTACAGGAACATACACATATCTGACTAAGACGATGGGGCGGCCAAGAATCCCTGGACCGCCCTACACACCTCAAGGGGGTCATGCACATGGGACGCGGACGCGCCAAGGCAAAGCAGACCAAAGTTGCACGCCAGCTGAAGTACAATTCGCCCGAGATGGATCTGGATTCGCTCCAGCGTGAACTCGCCTCACAGAACTCCAAGCGCTCCAGCGATGAGGACGAGGATCAATACTCGGAGTACGCGGACTACGAGGACTATGCGGATCGCTGGGACTCGGACGAGTGGGATGAGGATGATTCCGAGGAGCGCTAAGCGCGCGAATCACTTCCCCATTCTGTACATGCACAGCACGTAAGCGAAGGGCCGGAGATGCCTCCCCTCTCAGTGAGGGGCGCCTCCGGCCCTGTTCCTTTCTTCAGAACCTAGAACCCAGGGTGCTCACCGGTCATGAGGACGCGCGGCTCGCCTTCTTCGGCGACGCGGACGGTACCCAGCTCCCATGCCTCAACGTGGCGGGCGGTCATCATAGCCAACGCGCGCTCGCGGTCCTCCGGCGCAACGACGGCGATCATGCCAACGCCCATGTTGAACGTCTTCTCCATTTCCTCGAGGGCAACCTTACCCACGGAGGAAATGGTCTTAAAGATCTGGCCCGGAGTCCACGTCGAGCGATTAACCTCAGCGGTCAGGCCCTCCGGGATCACGCGCTCGAGGTTGCCCGCGAGGCCACCACCGGTGACGTGGCAGAAGGTGGACACCGCGCACTCCGATACCAGCGCCAGGCAGTCCTTGGCGTAGATGCGGGTAGGCTCCAAAAGCTCCTCACCGAGGGTGCGGCCCAGGTCTTCCATGTAGCCGTCCAGCGGCAGGCCGGCCTGCTCCAGCAGCACGTAGCGCGCCAAGGAGTAGCCATTGGAGTGCAGGCCAGAGGACTTCATAGCGATAAGGACGTCGCTGTCACGTACCTTGTCGGGGCCGAGGAGCTCATCGGCCTCCACCACACCAACCGCAGTAGCGGAAACATCGTACTCATCCTTGCCCATGACGCCCGGGTGCTCAGCGGTCTCGCCGCCGAGGAGCGCTGCACCAGCCTGGACGCAGCCCTCAGCAATGCCCTTGACAATGTCCGCGACCTTTTCCGGAACAACCTCGCCCACGGCGATGTAGTCCTGGAGGAAGAGCGGCTCGGCGCCGCATACGACGAGGTCATCAACACACATGGCAACCAGGTCAATGCCGATGGTGTCGTGCTTATCCATGGCTTGAGCCACGGCCAGCTTGGTGCCCACGCCGTCTGACCCGGCCGCGAGGACCGGCTCCTTGTACTCGCCCAGCTTAAACAGGCCGGCGAAACCGCCCAGCCCGCCCATGACCTCTGGGCGGGAGGCGCGCTTGGCGTGCGGGGTGATTAGCTCAACTGCGCGGTCGCCTTCCTCAATGTTGACGCCGGCGGCAGCATACGTGTTCTCGCTCATGAGTGACTTAGTCCTTATTCGTTAGTTGTCGTCGAGCCCTGCAGGGTACGCACGGCCTCAGCATTGGGGTTTCCGGCGGGCAGTCCAAGCGGGTACTCGCCATCGAAGCAGGCACAGCACAATTCGCTGCGGGGCTGCTCGGTGGCCGCCACCATCTCATCGGTGGAGACGAAGCCCAGCGAATCTGCACCGATTGCCGTGCAGATGGTCTGCGCCACTTCCTCCGGGTCATCGGAGGGGTTGGCATTAGCAATCAGTTCACCCGGGGAGGCGAAGTCGATGCCGTAGAAGCACGGCCACTTTACCGGCGGGGAGGCGATGCGCACGTGGACCTCGGCAGCGCCGGCTTCCCGCAACATCCGAATCAGGGCGCGCTGCGTGTTGCCGCGGACGATCGAATCATCCACCACCACGATGGACTTGCCGTCAATGACCTCCCGCAACGGGTTGAGCTTGAGGCGGATGCCCATCTGGCGTTGAGACTGCGTGGGCTGGATAAAGGTGCGGCCCACGTAGGAATTCTTGACCAAGCCATGTGCAAAGGTCAGCCCAGATTCGCGGGCATAGCCCACGGCGGCCGGGTTGCCGGACTCGGGAACGGGGATCACCATGTCCGCGTCGGGCGCTGGGTACTGGCGCGCTAGGCGACGCCCAATTTCCACACGCGTGGCATTGACGGAGCGGCCTTTGATGTTTGTATCCGGCCGCGCCAGGTAGACGTATTCGAAGACGCAGCCGTGGCGCTTGGTCTCCGCGAAGCGCTCGGAGCGAATACCGGTCTCATCAATAGCGACGAGCTCGCCGGGTTCGATCTCCCGGATGAACTGCGCACCCACGATATCGAGGGCGCAGGTCTCGCTCGCCACCACCCAGCCGGTGCTAAGGCGGCCGAGGGCGAGCGGACGCACGCCGTGCGGATCGCGGGCGGCATACAGCGTGTGACCGTCGGTAAAGGTCAGGCAGTATGCCCCCTTGACCCTGGGCAACAGCTGCAGTGCCGAGTCGAAGACTGAATTATTTTCGCTGACGCCATCCGCCAACAAGATGGACAGGCACATGGAGTCCGAGACGGATTCCTCGTGCGGCTTGATGAGCCCGCGTTCCACGGCCTCGGCGCGCAGCTCCACGTAGTTCACCAAGTTGCCATTGTGGCCGAGTGCAATGTCGACGCCGCTGGGCGACGTCCCAAACATCGGCTGCACATTCGACCATTCCTTGCCGCCCGCGGTGGAATACCGCGTGTGGCCAACAGCCACGTTTCCGTGCAGAGAGGTCAGGATGGATTCATCGAAGACATTGGACACTAGGCCCATGTCTTTGAAGACCACGATGCGGTCATCATCCCCCACCGCGATGCCCGCGGCCTCCTGGCCGCGGTGTTGGAGGGCAAAGAGGCCGAAGTAGGTTAGCTTGGAAACCTCTTCGCCTGGTGCCCAGACACCGAAAACTCCGCATTCTTCGCGGGGCTCCGGATCCAGGCTGGGATCCGTCGACAGGGGCTTAGTCATGCTCTGGACGTGTTCAGCTACCACGGCGCTAATCCTAGCCGTTCCGGCCAGTGAAAACTAACGGAATCACGGGCAAGTAGGCAGCAATCTCGTGGGCACGGGAGCCGGAGGCGTCCACACGGCCGTCGCCAAGCGCCTGCTCCCACCCCATGGCACCCGTAGCCAGCTGCAGCCACGTCAGGGGATCCATCTCCACCACGTTCGGAGGGGTGCCCCGGGTATGGCGAGGCCCGGCGATACACTGCACTGCCACGAATGGGGGGACCCGCAGCTCCACGGAGTGGCCCGGCGCGTCTGCCTCCACCAGGCGGGCCGTGGTGCGTGTAGCGGCCGCAAGCGCGGCGCGACCTGGTTTTTCCACCCCTTGAGGATCGTGGATCCACTCCGCCACTGCTTCGACGGCGGCACGGGCCGTGGCGGCATCAACGGCCTTCTTCATCCGGTCACCACGCTCCCTGATACTTTGTTATCCATGTCACCAACCATGCCATCAAGCTCGTCGGAAGAAAAGATGTCCGTTCCCCACGAGAAGTCCCCTTCCCTCACCCTGCGGTTTATGGCCGCCCCCACCGATCTCACCATCGCCGGCGCCCAGGGCATCGGCGGCGGCCGCGTCCTGGAATGGATCGATAAGGCCGCCTATGCGTGCGCGGTTCAATGGTCCGGTACCTACTGCGTGACTGCCTACGTGGGCCATATTCACTTCACGCGCCCCATCCCCTCAGGCCACCTCGTGGAGGTGCGGTCGCGCATCGCGATGACGGGGCGCTCCTCCATGCACATCGTCAACGAGGTGCTTTCCGCCGACCCGCGCGATGGCATTTTTACCCGCGCGTGCGACTGCCTCGTCATCTTCGTGGCCAAGGACACGGAAACCGGTAAGTCGGTCGCCGTGCCGCCGCTGGTTCCGGACACCGTGGAGCACCAACGCGTGTGGGAAGCCGCGGAATCCCGCATCGAGCTGCGCCAAGCCATCGAAGCGGAGATGGAAAAGCAGACTTATGATGGCCCTTCCGATGCCCCTCGAATGGTCACCCGCTTCTTGGCAAAGCCGACCGACGTCAACTGGGGCGGCAATGTCCACGGCGGTACGGCCATGGAATGGATTGATGAGGCCGGCGCTGCCTGCACCATGGAGTGGTCAGGCGAGCACACGGTGGCGGTCTATGCCGGCGGCATTCGCTTCTACCGGCCTATCCATATTGGAGACCTCATCGAGGTAGATGCCCGTATGATGCGCACGGATACCCGCTCGATGCAGATGTCGATCCACGTGCGTTCGGGTAACCCGCGCGGTGGCCGCGAGAAACTAGAAACCGCCATCCACGCCACTGTGGCCTACATGGGCATGGACGCTGACTGGCAGCCGCTCGCCGCCCGCCAGTTTGTCCCCCGCACTGAAGAAGACAAGCGCCTGTGGGAGCACGCCGGTATTCTCCGCGGGCTGCGCGGCAAGTACTCCCCGAAGCCGCTGGTGGTGGCGCCACAGCATCAGCACGTGGATTAGCCGCTGGATTAGCCTATGGCTAATCCAGCACCACGCAGCTAGTTCAGCGGCTCAACTCGACACGCCACGTGGAGGGTGCTCGGATCCTTGGCTTTGCGCAACGTGACGTCGCGCGCTCCGGCCTCAGTGTTTGTGGCGACGCTCGCTCCGGCCCCAGTGTTTGTGGCGACACTCGGAGCCACAAACACGCCCGTCGTCGCCGGAAGAATAACCGGCTTGTAGAAGTCCGCGCTGATGCGTACAGCACTTGAAAGGGTGCCGTCGAGCCCCGACAACATCCGGGCGTGCGTATACATGCCGTGCGCGATGGGTGCGGGGAAACCGAAGAGCTTGGCGCCCACGGTGGAGACGTGGATGGGGTTCTTATCGCCGGATGCCGCGGCATAAACGCGGGTACTCTCGGGGCTAAAGCGCAGCGTTGCCGTGGGGGTTCCTACCTCATCACCCGGAAACTCGAGGAAACGCTCGGCTTCCGGGCGCGTTCGCACCTGCCGCGGGGTGCCCTTGGTGAATTTCGCGCCCTGGCCTAGGAAAACCGAAGTCTGGCGCCAGGTCTCCTCACCACCCACGCTGTACGTGGTCACCATATCGATGACCAGCCCCTTGCGGTGCGGGCGGAGGTTTTCCGCGTGCACGGAGATGTCGCAGCTTTCGTCGACGCGCAGCGGGCGGGTCTGCTCGATGCGGTTCGACAGGTGCACCACGCCGACTGCGGGAAAAGGAAAGTCCTGTGCCGCCATCACCTTGATTGCGAGTGGGAAGGCCAGCGCATACAGGTAGGTGGCGGGCAGCTCATTGCCCAGACGCAGGCCCGTGGCTTGGCAGTAGCGGGCCAGGTGCGCGGTATTTACGCGCACCCCCTCGACACGGTAGGCGGTCTGCGGGTCGTCGACCTTGCGCTTGCCGGCCCCCAGCCCGGGGATGGGCACCGCGCCCACCATGAGTGAGCGGTAAAGGGCGGGAAGGTCAGGAATCTCGTTGAGTGTGGTGACGTTCATTTATGCTCCCATGAGGTTCTGGCCGCACACGCGGACCGTGTTGCCGCTCACCGCGGCGGAGGCCGAGGCAGCGAAGAAGGCGACGGTCTCCGCGACGTCGACAGGCAAACCACCTTGCTGCAGTGAGTTCAGCCGGCGGCCGATTTCCCGCGGCCCAGTGGGCATCGCCGCAGTCATGGCGGTTTCGATGAATCCGGGGGCAACAGCGTTGATGGTGGAGCCATTCTCCGCCAAGACGGAGCGCAAGGAATCAACGAGCCCGATGATGCCTGCCTTCGTCGTGGCGTAGTTGGTCTGGCCGCGGTTGCCGGAAATGCCGGCCATGGAGGACACACCAACCACGGCCGCCCCCGGCGCGAGGGCTCCGGATTCGAGGAGGTTTTCGGTAATGCGTACCGGTGCCAGCAGGTTAACAGCAAGGACAGCGTCCCACTGCCCCTCGTTCATGTTGGCCAGCAGCTTGTCGCGGGTGATTCCAGCGTTGTGGACGATGACGTCAATAGCTCGACCATGACGCTCCTGGGCGTGCTGGGCAATCTTGTCCGCAGCCTGAGGGTCAGTGACATCGAGAGGCAGCGCGGTGCCTTTGACCTTGTTCGCGGTCTTCGCCAGGTGTTCGCTAGCTTGCGGGACGTCGATGCAGATGACGCTGGCACCGTCGCGGGCCAGCACCTCGGCGATGGTAGCGCCAATGCCGCGAGCAGCACCGGTGACCACCGCGAGGCGCCCGTCGAGCGGCTTCTCCCACTTCGCTGACTCACCGCCGCGTGCGGGGGAACCCTCACTCACCGCGCCCACGCGGACCACCTGGCCATCCACGAAGGCCGACTTCCCGGAGAGGAAGAAGCGGAGGGTGGACTCCACCTCCGCGGTGGCCGCAGGATCTACCCACACCAGGTTCACGGTGCCGCCCTTGCGCATCTCCTTGGCCAAGGAGCGCGTAAAGCCTTCGAGTGCGCGCGCGGTAATCCGGGCGTCGATAGTATCTGCAGCCTCCGGGGTGGTGCCGACAACCACGAGGCGTGCGCACGGCAGGAGGTTTCGCATCTGTGGGTTGAAGAAGTCATACAGCTCGCGCAACTGCTCGGGGGTCTCTAGGCCGGTGGCATCGAAGACGAGGGCGGCGCGCGGGGCCTCCGCAGAGGCGTTGATGATCTGGTAATCCACGGCTAGCTGGGAGCGAAGAAAGTCGGCGATGCGTCCCTGGCCGCCAATGACGATGGGGCCATCGAGCGCCGGTTCGCCTACTTTATGGCGGCGCAGGGGGTGGCCCTGGGGTACACCCGCTTTGGCGGCAAGCGGAGAGTTGATGAGCTTCTCGGCAATGGTGACGTGCGGCATAAGGTGACGCATTCCTTTCTGGGATCTTCACAACCTTGCGAGCATTATTTTGCTAGTTGCAAGGCCCGTTAATTGAGTGATAGAACTAACAATATCACCTTAGTTGTGATGCGAAACGCGCGGTGGGATTGCTACCCCCTCCCACTGGGGCGATTCGCACCAGACCACTCGCGAAGGAGTTTTTGATGACCAACCCCCCGCACCGCGTAGCCATCCTCGGTGGCAACCGCATTCCCTTTGCTCGCTCCAATAAGCAGTACGCTCACGCGTCCAACCAAGACATGCTCACCAGTGCGCTCGACGGCCTCGTGGCGCGCTACGGGCTGCACGACGAACGCCTCGGCCTCGTCGCCGCGGGTGCCGTGCTCAAGCACTCCCGCGATTTCAACCTCACTCGCGAGTCGGTCCTCGGTTCCGCGCTCGACTCGACCACCCCAGCACTCGACGTGCAGCAGGCCTGCTGCACTTCTCTTGCGGCAGCAATCCACGTCGGCGATGCCATTGCCCAGGGCCGAATCTCCGCCGGCATCGCGGGCGGCACGGACACCACCTCGGATGCCCCGCTGGCCGTCAATGACACCCTGCGCCGCACGCTGCTCAACCTCACCCGCGCCAAGACCGCCGCTCAGCGCGCCCAGCTCATCGGCTCTATCCGCCCCTCGCAGCTGGCCCCGGAACAGCCACAGAACGGTGAGCCGCGCACCGGACTCTCCATGGGCGATCACGCCGCCATCACCGCCCGCGAATTGAACATCAGCCGCGAAGCCCAGGACGAACTGGCGCTCGCCTCCCACCAGAACCTCCATCAGGCCTGGGAAGAGGGTTTCTTCGATGACCTCACCACCGGATTCCTCGGCGTCAATCGCGATACCAACCTGCGCCCGGATTCTTCCCTGGAGTCCCTAGCCAAGCTCAAGCCGGTCTTCGGTAAACGCGATGCAGAGCAGCACGGCACGCAGGCCACCATGACCGCGGGCAATTCCACACCGCTGACCGACGGCGCCTCCGTCGCCCTGCTGAGCTCCGAGGAGTGGGCAGCCGAGCACAATATCGAGCCCCGCGCCTTCCTCGTCGATTCCGAGACCGCGGCGGTCGATTTTATCCACGGCCCCGATGGGCTTCTCATGGCCCCGACCTACGCGGTCCCGCGCCTGCTGGAGCGCAACAACCTGTCGCTACAGGACTTCGACTTTTACGAAGTCCACGAGGCCTTCGCGTCCCAGGTACTCGCCACCCTGTCTGCATGGGAGGACGAGGCCTACTGCCGCGAGCGCCTCGGCCTGCAGTCTGCGCTGGGCCCCATCGACCGCGCCAAGCTCAACGTCAAGGGCTCCTCCCTTGCCGCTGGGCACCCCTTCGCCGCCACCGGCACCCGCATCCTCGCCACTACCGCCAAGATTCTCGAAGAAAACGGTGGTGGGCGCGCCCTCGTCTCCATCTGTGCGGCCGGTGGACAGGGTGTTGCAGCCATCGTCGAGCGTTAAGAAACTTCCCTCCCCAGAAAGGAACCCCACCATGGCACTCACCAAGTCCTCCTCGGACACGAAATCCGTCTCACCAGAACTCAACAACCAGGCCACGACCGACGCCCCCAAGGCCGAGGCCCGCAGCCCGCACCGCCTGCCCACCACCCCGAAGCCCTCAGTGGCCACTGAACTGGCTGCGCTTCTCGACGGCCCCCACGCCGCCTTCCGCCAGGAGCTGCGCACCTTCCTCAACGACCCTTCGCTCTTCCCGAAGCCGGACCTGCCGATGGCAGAGCAGCGCCAGCACACCTTTGACAACCTCTCCAAGGTCCGCGATTTCGGCGGTTTCAACCACGGCCTGCGCCGCGCCAACGGCGGTTCCGGTAAGCCGAACCTGTCCACCTTCACTCTGGAGGGCCTAGCCTGGGTTGATGGTTCACTGGCTATTAAGTCCGGCGTGCAGTGGGGCCTGTGGGGCGGCGCCCTGGATCAGCTCGGCACTGAACGCCACCTCGAGTGGGTCAAGAAAGCCGCCAGCCTGGAGCTGCCAGGCTGCTTCGCTATGACCGAGCGCGGCCACGGCTCTGACGTGCAGTCCCTGGAAACCACCGCCACCTTCGACCCAGAGACCAACGAGTTCGTCATCAACACCCCCTCCGATTCCGCGGTGAAGAACTACATCGGCAACGCCGCCAAGGACGGCCGTGCGGCCGTCGTCTTCACCCAGCTGATCACCCCTGACAGCGATGGCCGCTCCCACGGCGTGCACGCCATCATCGTCCCGATCCGCGATGAAGAAGGCAACGAGCTGCCGGGCGTGACCTTGGGCGATCATGGCCACAAGGGTGGTTTGGTGGGCGTCGACAATGGCACCCTGCGCTTCGACAATGTCCGCGTGCCGCGCGAGAACCTCCTCAACCGCTTCGCCGATGTCGATGAGAAGGGTAAGTACACCTCCCCCATCGAGTCCAAGAATGCCCGCTTCTTCACCATGCTGGGCACTCTCATCCGCGGCCGCATCGGCGTCTCCGGTGCGGCGGGCGCGGCCACCGAGGCATCCCTGGACATCGCCATCCGCTACGCCAACCGCCGCCGCCAGTTTGAGGGCGCGACCGGCGCTGAGAAGCGCCTCATCGAGCACCGCCAGCACCGCCGCCGTCTGCTCATTCCGTTGGCCCGCACTTATGCGCTGCACCTGCTCTACAACCAGATTCTGGAGCGCTACCAGGAGCAAAACGATCAGCACGAGGCTGGCACCTGGTCAGTGACGGAGCCGACCGAGGAGCAGAAGTTCGCCTCCCGCGAGATGGAATCCCTGGCCGCGGCCATCAAAACTGCGCAGACCCAGCACGCCACCCGCACCATCCAGGAATGCCGCGAGGCTTGCGGCGGCGCTGGCTACATGTCGGAGAACCGCCTGACTACCTACCGCGCTGACTCCGATGTCTTCGCCACCTTCGAGGGCGATAACACCGTGCTCATCCAGATGGTGGGCAAGAACCTGCTCACCGCCTACGGCCGCGCGATGAATGACATGAGCCCGTGGGACACCGTGAAATACGCGGCCTCCACCGCCACCGATGTGGTTCGTCGCCGCTACGGGTTCACCACCCGTCTGCAAGGCCTGGTGGACCGCGTGAACCCCTCCGAAGCTTCGCTTTTCGACGCCACCTACCAGGCCAAGCTGATCGACGACCGTGCCCAGTCCATCCTCTTCTCCCTCGTGCGCCGCATCCAGCCGGCCCGCAAGGCCGATAAGGTGCAGGCCGCCGCCATCGTGGATCAGTGCCAGGATCACCTCATCGCCGCCGGCTGGGCCCGCGTGGATACCTTGTTGGTCCAGGCCATGATTGAGGCAGAGGAGCGCCTTGAGGAAGGTTCGCTGGCACGCCAGGTCTTTGAGCAGCTGCGCCACCTCTTCGTCTTCGACACCTTGGTCCAGCACGCGGGCTGGTACCAGGAACACAACCTGATCCCGGCAGGCCGGATCAAGGCCGCCCGCGCCGCCATCAACGACCTCGTGGATTCGCTGGCACCGTGGTCCGTCGTGCTCATCGATGCCTTCGGCGTTCCGCCTGAGGTACACAACATCCCGATGCTGACCGAGGCCGGAGTGGATCCGCTCCACGTCTAGTCACTCCACGCATAGTGAGGGCACTTTCGCCATCTGGCGGGGTGCCCTCCCTAGTTTTCTGAAAGTAGCGATAGGGGCTGGTTACTCTCTGAGCTATGACCACACAGCATCCGATGTTCTCCAGTTCCTTCCCGCCCTCCGATGATCTCCTTGAGCCAAGTCCGCTTCGCAATGACATCGCATTGCGCCTCTGCCACGGCGAATCTCGCCAGGACATCCACAACGACTACATTGAAGTCCTCGATGACCCCTCCGAATGGGAGGCCAGCTACGAGGAACCTTATCCAGAGGATTTTGACACCATCATCGACGAAGTCGCCGCAGAATACGGCCGGCTGGTCACAGAAAAGTCGGAGGATGTTAAGCGCCTCGAAGCCCTGCGCGAGGAGCTTGCTCAGCGCGATATCTCCTTCACGTTCAACGAGGCCTGGGATCTCTCAGACGGCGTCTGGGTAGGCTCCAAGCTCGCTGAGAAGGAAGGCCGCAGCGGCTATGCCTACTGCCACCGACAGGACATCAGCCGAGTTATTTACGACGGCGAGCTGTACTTCGGTTTCTCCGCGATGGCGGAAAACGAAGAAGCAACCATCAAGGTCGGCGAGCAACTTGTCGAGGCCCTACGCGCCGTGGGCTTTGATCCCGAGTGGAATGGCTCGACGACAGCACGCGTTCTGTGCCAAGACGTCGCTCTCGAATTCCCCCTCGCCGAAGATCTCACCGATGCCGAGTAAATAGCCCCACAACGCTAGCCCTGTATAGGGCTAGCCCGCCACAACCATCCAGATGGCTACCATGTGCACCACCGCCGCGGCGATCGTCGCGGTGTGGAAGTGTTCGTGGTAGCCATACCAGCGCGCGTTGCGACCCGGCCACTTGAAGCCGTACATCAACGCACCCAGCGAGTAGACCACCCCACCTGCGAACAGCAGCCACACTACAGCCGGCCCCGCGGACTGCCACAGGTTCGGCAGCAGCGGCAGGATGAGCCAGCCCAGGACGAGGTAGACCACCACATCCAACCACCGCGGATGATTGATCCACACCAAATTCAAGACCACGCCCATGATGGCGCCCACCCACGCCGCAGTTAGCATCCATAGCGCCTGCGTCGGCTCCAGCACGATGGCGCACAGCGGCGTGTACGTCGCCGCGATAAACACAGAAATCGTCGCGTGGTCAGCACGCCGCCACCATTGCACCGCGCGCATCGATACCCACGGCCAGCGGTGGTACAGGGCTGAGACCGTAAAGAGCCCCACCACTCCCACGCCGTAGACCGTCACCGCGAGACCCTGCCACCACGGCAACGTCATCCACCCAAAGGTAATGAGGACGGTCGATGCGATGAGGGAAGCAATCGCGGCAAAGAAATGGCCCCAGCCGCGCGTCAGTGGACGCGGACCACGGTCCGCCATCCAATAGGTGCGCTGGATGAGCTGCTCCATCGTGCTGTGTTCGCGCATAGAGCTGTCTTCAACTGGAAACTCTTGCGGGGAGGATATGTGAGCACTGGGTGCGTTCATAGTGAGGGCCCTTGCCTTGTCTGAAATGAGAGTCATGCGAATAACGCATTCACCCTCAAAACTTACGTACCCGTAACTATACGGCGGGGCGCTGCAGCGGACAAGGGCTAAGCGAAAGTTTCCGCCAGGTTTTCTGCCGCTATGTGCAGTTCGGAAGCGCCGACAAAGTAAACTTCACTATTTGTGTTTTCCTATGTCTCAGGTCCTCGCCGCACCACGGCGTGGCTCGCAGCCGCCATGGTGGCGCTGGGGGCGGCGTCGGCAGGCGTCGGCTCCGCCTCCGCTCAGTCCAGCACGATCGGCGAGGTTTCCTCGCGCGTAACCAACCCGCAGCCCTGGCTGGGCGACGAGCCTTCCATCACCTCACAGCGCCACATGGGCGGCAACCACTGGGTGGTGGACGTGTGGTCCCCGGCCAACCGTGCGGTGATTTCCAATAACGTCCTGCTCCCCGAGGGTGATAAGCCGCGCCCCTCCTTCTACCTGCTGCCCGGCGTGGAGGGCGGCCAGGCGGGCATGAACTGGATGACGCACACGGATATCCGCCAGTGGGCCGTGGGCAAGAACGTCAATGTGGTGATGCCACTCGGTGGCGCTTATTCTCTCTACACCGATTGGAATACCGAGGATCCCATCTTGGGCGTCAACAAGTGGAACACCTACATGACAACTGAGTTGCCCCCGCTGATCGACGCAGAATTCCACGGCACCGGCCGCGATGCCATTGGTGGTGTTTCCTCCACCGGCGGTGCTGCACTCGACATCGCCGGCCACGCCCCACAGCGCTACAAGGCCGCGGCCTCCTACTCCGGCTGCCCGGTGCGCTCCGGTGCGATTGGCTTCCCCACCTCCACCGCGATGATCGCCTATGGCGGCGGATCCTCCTTCAACGCGTGGGGCCTGCCGGGCTCCCCACAGTGGTTCGACCACGACCCCAACGCTAATCCCGGCCGCCTTCGCGACGTCGAGGTCTTCGTTGGCTCGGCCTCCGGCACCCCGGGCCCCATCGATGGCACGAACAAGCCCAGCCAGTGGCTCGGGCCCCGCGCGATAGAGATGGTGGCCAACCACTGCTCGGAGGAATTCACCCGCAACGCCCGCAACGCCGGGGTGCGCGTGAACCGTTACTTCAGCCCCCAAGGCTCGCACACCTTCGGCCTCTTCTCTCACCAGATGAAGCTGAGCTGGGACCAGACCATCGCCCGCACTATCGGCGCGTAGGTAGTTGGTTCCTAGGAGATTACCGCCTCACTGCGGGATCGGCCCCTCGCTCCCGTCTCCGGCATTTCCAAATTACCCATTACGTTGTTAGCAGTTCCGCTTGAAGGAGCCCAGGATTCGTACTCCTAGCCCCATGCTGGGGCAGGCTATGTTTATCTGCGTTCCTTCTGCCTTGTGGCAGTGGAACTAGTCGCTGGCTTCG
>NZ_VIOG01000019.1:0-24075 GCF_009708045.1 Corynebacterium hiratae
GTACGCGCCGCACCCGAGTGGTGCGGCTACCGGAAGTATCACCCCGAGCGCCGCGAGCTGCTACCAGAAACCCACTGAAGCGCTACCAGATAGTCACGACACTGCTACCAAATAGCCGGTCGCAACAGCTATGCCAACGAAATCTAAAATCGTGTTTCCACGACCACTAGAATCGGGGGGCCTCTAGGACCACTAGAATCGGGGGGCCTCTAGCTTCGAGATAAAGAAGAAGTCCCCTGGATGATGACATCCAGGGGACTTCCTAATGGCGGAGGATAGGGGATTTGAACCCCTGAGGGATGTGACTCCCGCACGCGTTCCAGGCGTGTGACATAGGCCGCTAGTCGAATCCTCCGCTGGAAAACATTACATGAGCCCCCTAATGAAGCAAAATCGCCAGGTCAGGGCCAAAAAGTTAAGGATTTAGTGGCTTGAGGCGGAAAGTGTGCTTGGAAGCGGAGTGGGGAGCTGGGTGGCGGGGGAGCGGTTTGGCGTCGACAAGCAAGGCACGCTAGGCTAGACCGCAGGATTCCGCGTGGCGTCCATCCTCTGAACTCCCCCAGGGCAGGAATGCAGCAAGGGTCAGGAGGCTCTGGCGGGTGCGCGGGGTCCCCTTTTTATTTGTGTGCTTTCACACGGGGGATGTGACGGGGCGTTAGTATGGTTGCCATATGTCCGCACTACGTCCCGGAAGGAAGACGGATGTCTCTTCTTAATCTTGAAAAGTCCGAGCTTGATGAGCTTGCCGCGCAGGTGCGCAAGGACTACGAGGCCCTCAAGGCTGAGGGGTTGGATCTTGACTTGACCCGCGGTAAGCCGTCCAAGGCTCAGCTTGATCTGTCCAATGATCTGCTCGTCCTGCCGGGCCGCGGCCACTACACCGATGCCGCAGGCAATGACCTGCGCAACTACGGCAACCAGAAGGGCATCAAGGAGCTGCGCGATCTGTGGGGCAAGCTCACCAACATGGATCCGGAGCTCCTCATTGCGGCGGACTCTTCCTCCCTGAACATCATGTATGACCTCATTCTGTGGGCCTACACCTTTGGCACCAACAGCTCTGAGAAGCCGTGGTCGAAGGAGGAGACCATCAAGTGGATCTGCCCCACCCCGGGGTATGACCGCCACTTCGCCATCACGGAGTCCTTCGGCTTCGAGCTGATTTCGGTGCCGATGGAAGAAGATGGCCCGGACATCGAGGCGGTAGAGGAGCTGGCCAAGGACCCGCAGGTCAAGGGTATGTGGGTGGTGCCGATGTTCTCCAACCCGTCGGGCGCTGTCATCTCTGAAGAGAAGACCCGCCGCCTTGCCGCGATGGAGACTGGCGCACCGGACTTCCGCATCGTGTGGGACAACGCTTATGCCGTGCACACGCTGACTGAGGATTTCCCGGAGATTCTGCCGATCCTGGATATCGCTGCGGAAGAAGGCAACCCGGACCGCTTCTGGGCCATGTCTTCTTCGTCGAAGATTACCTTCGCTGGCTCTGGCGTGAGCTTCTTCGGCTCCTCCGAAGACAACCTCGAGTGGTACCTGGAGCACGCCGGTATCCGCGGCATTGGCCCGAACAAGATTAACCAGCTGGCACACTACGAGTTCTTTGGTTCCGCCGAGGGCGTGCGCGCGGTGATGCGCCGCCACGCTGCGCTTTTGGCGCCGAAGTTCGAGTCGGTTCTTCGCATCCTGGATAAGAACCTCACCCACCATGAGATCGCGGACTGGACCCACCCCAAGGGCGGCTACTTCATCTCCCTCAACGTGATGGAGGGCACCGCCACCCGCGTGTGGGAGCTGGCCCGTGACGCCGGCATTCTCCTGACCCAGGCTGGTTCGGCGTACCCATACGGCGAGGACGCCAAGGACCACAACATTCGCTTGGCACCGTCCCTGCCGCCGCAGGAAGAAGTCGAGGCAGCAATGGATGGCGTGGCCACCTGTGTGCTGCTCGCCGCAGTAGAGAAGCTGGGGGCATAAGGCAATCAACTCCGACGAGACGGCCTACTGGCTCGACCAGATCATTCCGGCTGACCTAGCGTTTAAGAACGTCGAGGGGCAGCGCTTGGGCTTAGCCTCACTGGAGGGGGAACAGTCCCTCGCCGTCACGTGTGAGTTTGCCGCCGTCGACACCGGGCTAGCGCACGCCGAGCAAGGCATCGACGTGCGCTGTGAGCTCCTCACCGTCGCCCGCACCGGGCAGGTGGAGGTGGCTGCCGCAGTGAGTTCTGCGGCGGCGTTGCTCACGGAAGCTGCAGGCTTGTTGCCCGCGCAACCGGGCCTGCTCTTGCCCAAGCTCTTTGCCGAAGACGATGAGCGCTTCGCTCACTTGAGCGTGCGTCATGGCATGCTCATCGCCCCGTACCTGTGGGGCGGCCAGACCCCGCAGGTGGCGGAGGAGGGCCGCCTAACGCTGGTGTGCCAACTGCTCATGCTGAGCGACGCCGAGTATGCCTACGCCGTCGAGGAAGGCGTGCCGGCGCTGCAGCAGGCGGTGGCGGAGCAAGGCATCGATCTGCTGGATTGGCAGCGCTCGGAGTGACGTGTCGGGTTGAGACGCTACACTGACTAACCGTGGCTCTTTACCGGAAATATCGTCCAGCAACCTTCGCGGAAGTGGTTGGCCAAGAGCAGGTCACCACGCCTTTATCCGCTGCCCTCGACGCAGGGCGCATTAACCATGCGTACCTCTTTTCCGGCCCGCGTGGCTGCGGAAAGACGTCGTCCGCGCGCATCATGGCCCGCTCGCTGAACTGTGAGCAGGGGCCAACGTCAACGCCGTGCGGGCAGTGTGACTCTTGCGTCTCGCTGGCCCCGGGTGGGCCGGGCAACTTGGATGTCACGGAGCTCGACGCCGCCTCTCACAATGGTGTCGAGGACATGCGTGAGTTGCGTGACCGCGCCTACTACGCGCCGGCGGAGTCGCGCTACCGCATCTTCATCATCGATGAGGCCCACATGATTTCCGCCTCCGGTGCGAACGCCTTGCTCAAGGTTGTCGAGGAGCCGCCGGAGCACGTGATCTTCATTTTTGCCACGACGGAGCCGGAGAAGATCATCGGCACCATCCGTTCGCGTACCCACCACTATCCCTTCCGCCTGTTGACTCCGCCGGCGATGAAGGGGCTGCTGGAGCGCACCGTGGCCTCGGAGAACGTCCACGTGGATGACACCGTGTACCCCATGGTCATCCAGGCCGGCGGCGGTTCGCCCCGCGATACCTTGTCCATCCTGGACCAGCTGTTGGCGGGCGCAGGCCCCGATGGGCTGACCTACGACGTGGCCCGTCCACTTCTGGGTGTTACGGACGTAGGCCTGCTGGATAACACGGTTGAATCCCTGGCGAACCAGGATAAGGCTGGGCTCTTCCGGCTTGTCGACGATGTCATTGAGGCCGGCCACGACCCTCGCCGCTTTGCCATTGACCTTTTGGATCGTTTGCGGGATTTGATGATCCTGCAGGCCGTCCCTTCAGCGTTGGAGGAGGGGTTAGTCTCTGCGCCGACTGACCGCGGTGAGATCCTCACTGCCCAGGCGCAACGCTTCTCCGGCCCACAGCTGGCCTACTTAGCGGAAACCGTCAACGAGCGCGTGTCCTCCCTTCGTGGTGCGACGTCCCCACGGCTGCTCCTAGAAATTCTGTGTGCGCACCTCATCGTTGGCTCGGGGCCTGCAGCGGCAGCCTCCGGTCAGATGCCCACTGCTGCCCCGCAGGGGGCGGGCGTGCAGCCTTCCGCTCCCGCTGGGCAGGGAACTCCGCCTGCGCAACGCCAGCAATCTGCGGTCGCTAGCGCCCAGGATCCCGCTGCCGCCGCCGCAGCTATCATCGCGCAGCGTCGCAGCCGCCAGGCAGCAAAGCAAGAGGCCCAGCAGCAGTCACAGCAGCAACAACCACAGCAGTCCGAAAAGGCTCAGGAAGCAGCCCAGCAGGTGCAGCAGACCCCAGCCCCCGAGGCCTCGCAGCCCCAGGCGTCGGAGCGTCCTGCACAGCCTGAGACGCAGCTTGAGCCGCAGCCAGAGCAGCCTAAGCAGCGCCAAGAGCAGCCGGAGCGCCAGCAACAGGAGCAGCACGAACAGCCGCAGCAAGCGGAGCAGCCGGAACAAGAAGAACGGCAAGAACAGGCTCAAGGACAGCCGCAAGAACAGCATCCTGAGCCCGAGCAGCCCCAGGACCCAGCCGCGGAGATACGCGGGTGTTGGTCGGACCTGCGCGCCACCATTGGCCGTCGCAACAAGGTCGCTGAAATCATGCTCGCCGAAGCCCGTGTCCTTGGCGTGCGTGATGACACCTTGGTTCTTGGGCACACCACCGGCGCGCTGGCGGAACGCATCAATTCGCCAGGCACCAACGAGGTCATCGTGACCGTCCTTCAGGAGGAGCTCAACCGCAACCTGAAGGTCACGTGTGTCATCGGCACCGACCCGAAGGCCCATGGATTCACGGTGGCTGAGCCAGTTCAGCGTACCCAGTGGAATCCCAACCAACCGCCACGGGAGGCCGCCGAGCCCGACGAGGAGGCAGAGAGTCCAAAGACTCCGGACAACGCTACTGATTCGCACTCTTCCGAAACTGCGCCAGCTTCCGCAGCCGCAACAGAATCTGCAGAAGTAGACAAGACAAGCGAGCCCGAGACGAAGGAACGCGGCACCGCTAGCGATGACCCGTGGGGCGCGCCGCGTCGTATCGGGCAGCAAGGGCCGTCGTCTGAAACGACGACGGAGCAGCCCCAGCCTCAGCACGGTGCGCGCGAGCGCGAGGAGGAGGCCACGCGACCGGAGACTGCCCGCGCGGGCAGCAGTGCCCCCAAAGAGGGAGGCCCGTGGCAGCCAATGGCGATCACGCATCGCGCAAGCGAGCCAAGTAGCAGCCCAGCGGGACGAAGAGTTTTCTAAGGTTCCCAAGTTTGGCAACGGCGTTCCGCTGCCGCCGGAGCCGGGCCCGGACGAGGGTGAGTTCGAAGCACCGCCGGAGGACTACGGTCCGCCGACAGGGATGGGTGGGGCGTCGGAAAGCGCAGGCCAGGCGCCTGGAATGCCGCAGCAATCCGCACCCCAGCAAGCGCCCGCACCGCAGCCGGAGTACACCCGCGCGGATGAGGAGCGCGAGATGATGGAGGCCGCGCAGAACGCCGGAGAGATGGACCACCGTAACGCCACGGAAGTCGCCATGGAGCTCCTCGCACAGGAGCTGGGAGCACGGCGGCTCTAGCGTGGCATCTGTACACTTGGCGCGTAGTGAAAATAACCGTGTGAAAGGATTTTTAGCATGACTGAGAACGACCCGATGCAGCAGGCAAATGATATGAACGAGATCCTGGCGCAGGCCGCTCGCGTCCAGGCTGAGCTGGAGAAGGCTCAGAAGGAAATCCTGGCCGCCACCGTTGAGGGCAGCGCTGGCAATGGCCTGGTGAAGGTCACCATGACCGGTGGCGCTGAGCTGCAGAGCGTTTCCATTGATAAGTCCGTCGTCGACCCGGAGGATATCGATACCCTCCAGGACCTCATCGTCGGCGCCTTCAAGGAAGCCCACGCTGCTGCTGGCCGCCTAGCCCAGGAGAAGATTGGCCCGCTGTCCCAGGGCATGGGTCAGTCCCAGCAGAACTATGATGGTCCGTCCATCCAGGATGTCTTCGGCGGTAACCAGTAAGCCGCGCGTTAGACTTAAAGGCCGTTGTTGCTCTCTTCGCGGAGGGCGGCGCGGCCTTTTGTTGTGTCTCCGGCCGTCGAGGTCTGAGGGATTGTTGAGTGAGGGGAGCATTGCGTGTTTGAAGGACCATTGCAGGATCTCATCGATGAGTTCTCGCGCCTGCCGGGTATTGGCCCGAAGTCAGCGCAACGCATCGCCTTCCACGTGTTGCATCAGGACCCAGAGGAGATTGACCGCCTCCAGAAGGCGCTGGGAGCAGTACGCGATGGCGTGACGTTCTGCCGCATCTGCTGCAATATTTCCCGCGAAGAAGTCTGCCGTATTTGTGTGAACTCGCAGCGCGATGCCTCCACCATCTGCGTGGTGGAAGAGCCCAAGGATATCCAGGTCATCGAGCGCACCGGCGAATATGACGGCCGCTACCATGTGCTGGGTGGCGCGCTCGACCCGCTGGCGAATGTGGGGCCGAAGGACCTCAACATCTCGCAGCTGCTGCAGCGCCTCGGCGGCGTGCTACCGGACCGAGAGCTTGCGGATTCCACCCCGGAGGAGCCACTTTACGACGACTCCCCGGACATCACCGAAGTCATCCTCGCCACCGATCCCAACACCGAGGGCGAGGCCACCGCGGCCTACCTCGTGCGCTTGCTGCGGGACTTCCCAGGACTGAAGATCACGCGCCTGGCCTCTGGCATGCCGCTGGGAGGCGACCTTGAGTTTGTTGATGAGCTGACGCTCTCGCGTGCGTTGAGTGGCCGCCTAACGGTTTAAACCGGCGCTTCAGAAAATAGAGAATTAACCGTTGAACTTTTTCTCCAGAGCTTCCATATCGGTAGGGCTCATGGGGATTTCGGTTGTGGAAAAACAACTGCGGTAGCTGCCAAGATGATTCGCATAAACGTCCCGACCAGTGCCCGCAGCACGAATCTTGCTGTGGGGACTACTCGCATGGGCTAGTCTGTTTCCGAAATACTTGATTGCCCAGTCGAAATCCTTGAAATCTGGGTCATATTTGTAGGCTGAAATTCTTCCAAGTAGGGCACAGATCCAATCTGCGCACTGAACTGTTTGGTAAAGATGGCTTTCTACTTCGAGCGGTGGTTCAAGGAGTTTGTCTGCATCTTGGTGGGAGAACATAAACGCGGCGCTTGATGCGAAGATATCCATACGTTCTTTGGTCCCCTGCTTGTCGAGCACCATGAGATGCCGTTGGTTTTCAGCTAGCGACCAATTGACACACCGAATAAGTTGTTTCATGGCGTGGTCATAACGTGATCGTTCGTCTTCGCCAGTATCTTCGTTGGTGCCCCGTGGCTTTTCTTGGCCGTAGAAAATGATTTGTGCGTTGAGTTTCTCAAGTGTGTTGAGTACGCGGTTTATTCTCACGAACTAGGATGGTGCATCCCGGCATGATCGGCGCTCATGTACGCCCGCTCTATCTCCGCGTTCCCCTTCTTCCACTCCCTCGTCCCGCGGGTCATGCATTTTCGCGACTCGTCACGCACCAACATCCTCCGTGAATGGACTATCAACGAGGGCTACGCTCTCGGATTCCCACGCATTATGGAGCTCTTCGCCACGATCCGGCCCGGTGGAGAATCTATCGACACCAGCGGTCCCGCGTTGAAACCCCTGTCCTCCCCACCGTGGCTTTTCGTGAGGTCCTCGCTAATGCTCTCATGCACCAAGACCTTGAGGCACGCGGCAGCTCGTTAACCATCGAGATCTTCAGCGATCACGTCGACGTGAGCAATCCTGGAGCCCCACTTGTTAGCCCGCAACGCTTCATCGACTCAACTTCTGTGACCCGCAATCCGCACCTCGGCGAAGCGCTGCGGGTTGCTAAGTTCGTAGAGAAGCGCGGCAGCGGATGGGACCGTATCGTCGAGTCACTCGAGGCCGCGCACTTCCCGCCCGCACTCATCCGCACGAACGGCGCAACAACCGTGACACTGAGCGCGTACCGACCCTTCGCCCTAATGAGCCAGGAGGAAAAGGAAGAGGCCGTCTACCAACATGCATGTCTCAACGTTTTAGAGAACCGTCCGGTCACAAACTCATCCGTACGCTGACGCTTCGGTCTCAAAGACTCTCAAGCGGGGCAAACCACACGGCTCATCAAGGCCACTGAAGATGCTGGACTCATCAAGCCCTATGATCGCACGGCAGGCGCCCGATCGTTGCGCTACGTTCCCTTTTGGGCCAGCAGCGTTAATTAACCTGGCCTCCACGACTGCAACACACCGTACTTCTTTTCTTACTTCTCTTCTTGTCTCATCACTTTCTTGCTTCATTAACCCCACAAGCCTCGATTTTGGCCTTAATTCGCTGTTTTCACGGCAACCCCGAGTCCACGACCTGGATATATGCAAAAATCCAATTCTTTGCCTGTTTCTTGCTTCTGGCGCAGAAGCTTCCTCTTCTAACGGTCACGTCCCTGCCGCACACCGCACGCACCAACCTATGTCGAGGGGCCCTGTTAGGGTATGGATTCTGTCGCCCCGACGAAAGGCATAATCATGCGTCCCCTCTTCACTTCTGAATCCGACGTCGTCTACGCCATGCTGGCGCATGCCTCGGACCCCATGCATTCTTTGAGCACGCAGCAGCGCGAGGCCATTGCTGCACGCGTGCCGGAGCTCAAGGTGTACAAGCACTGTGGATGTGGCACGTGCCCCACGGTCTACCTCACGGCGGGTGAAGAGCCGCCGGAGCCGCGTCGCGACGCCAACGGCAAGGCCGTCCCGCAAGGCTCCAGTTACGTGCTCACCGCCGATTGCCCTGGGGCTATGGTGCTGCTTCACATCGCGGACGGTGTTCCCGTTGAGCTCGAGGTCGCTCCTTTCGAGGACCGCACGGTCGAACTCCCTTGGCCGGACCAGCTCCTGTTCTAGGGGATTTCCCTGCCGGCGGCACGGGGAGATCGGTAGATTAGTCGCATGACTAATCCGCTTCTTTCTCCTTCCACGCTCCCGTACCAGTTCCCACCGTTTGCGGAGATCAAGGTCGAACACTTCCGTCCCGCCATCGCCGAGGCACTCTCCCGCCACGACGAAGAGATTAAGGCCATCGTCGACAACACGGCCGACCCGACATGGGAAAACACCGTCGAGGCCCTCGAGCGCGCTGGTCAGGATTTGGAGCGCGTGCTTTCCATCTTCGGCAACCTGTCGGGCACGGATGTCACGGACGAGATGGAAGAGATCGCCGCGGAGGTCTGGCCGCAGGTCGCCGCGCATTCGGATGCGATCTACCAGAATGAGGTCCTCTACGTTCGCCTCAAAGAGGCGACCCCGCCGGCCGACGAGGAGTCGCAACGCCTCCACACGCACCTGCTGCGGACTTTTGCGCGCCAGGGCGCGGACCTCGGCGCGGCAGAGAAAGAGCAGCTCTCCACCATTAACCAGCGTCTCTCGGCGCTCTCCGAGGAGTTCGGCCGCAACCTCATGGCGTCCACCCGCGAGCGCGCCGTGCACTTCGACAGCGCGGAAGAGCTCAAGGGCCTGCCCGCCGGTCGCATCGAGGCCGCCAAGGCCTACGCCAACGAGGTCGGCCAGGACGGTTACGTGCTCCCGCTCGAGCTGCCCACCGTGCAATCTGAGCTCGCGCGCCTGGCAAATCCCGCTGCCCGCGCCAAGGTCTACGAGGCCTCGCGCGCCCGCGGCAGCGAGAATAACCTGGACGTGCTCACGGAGATGGTGCGCCTGCGCGCCGAGCGCGCGCAGCTGCTGGGCTACCCCACACATGCCGATTACGTCATCGCCGAAGAGACCGCGCAGACCGCCGAGGCAGCCCGCCGCATGCTCGTCGAGCTCGCACCCGCCGCCGGGGCCAACGCCGCCGGCGAAGAGAAGCTGCTCGCCGAGGAAGCCACCCTGCATAACGAGGACTTCGGTGCCCCGGACTGGGCCTACTGGGAATCCAAGGTTCGCGCCCGCGACTTCTCCCTCGACGAGGACGAGCTGCGCCAGTACTTCCCTCTCGACCGCGTTCTCGAGGATGGAGTCTTCGCGGCGGCCCACCGCCTCTACGGCATCACCGTCGTCCCGCGCGAAGACCTCGAAGGCTACGCCGAGGGCGTGCGCGTGTGGGAGGTCTTCGACGAAGGCCAAGACCCCACCGCCGATCGCGATAGCGGCATCGGCCTGCTGCTCACCGACTACTTCGGCCGCCCCTCCAAGCGCGGCGGCGCGTGGATGAGCGAGTTCGTGGGCCAGTCGCGTCTGCTCGGCACCAAGCCCGTCATCGTCAACGTAATGGGGCTCACCAAGCCCGCGGACGGCTCCCAGCCGCTGCTGAGCCAAGACGAGCTCCACACCGTCTTCCATGAGTTCGGCCATGCCCTCCACGGCCTGCTCTCCGACGTGCGCTACCCCACCTTCTCCGGCACCCGCGTCCCGCGCGACTGGGTAGAATTCCCCTCCCAGATCAACGAGAACTGGGCGCTCGACCCGGCCATGGTCAAGCGCTACGCCCACCACGTGGAGACCGGCGAGGTCATCCCGGACGAGCTGCTCGCCAAGGTCCGCGGGGCCCAGACCTTTGGCCAGGGCTTCGGCACCGTCGAGTATCTCGCCGCCTCCATCGTCGACCTCGCCTGGCACTCCCTCCAGCCTGCCGATGCCGCCGCTATCGCCGCGTCCCAAGAGTTTATCGACGCCTTCGAGCTCGCCGCCCTCGACGACGCTGGCCTGCACAACCCGCACATCGCGCCGCGCTACCGCTCCGCGTACTTCAATCACATCTTCGCCGGCGGCTATTCCGCCGGCTACTACTCCTACCTGTGGGCCGAGGTCCTCGACGCCGATGGCTTCTCCTGGTTCAAGGAAGAAAACGCCGCGGGCCCTGAGGCTTCCGATGCCGCCGCCCGTGCCGCCGGCCAGCGCTTCCGCGACCTCGTCCTGTCCAAGGGCGCGTCCCGCGACTTCACCGAGGCCTACCGCGAGCTGCGCGGCCGCGACAAGGACGTCGCCCCGCTGCTTGCCCGCCGCGGGCTGTCCGGCGCCACCGACTAACGGCACACGTCTAACGGCACAATCCCGACGAGACGGAAAATTCGACCGATTCAGGGCGGAAAATACGACCGATAAATGCTTCGGACTTCACGGTATTTCTTTACGTTCTGTGTCGTCAGAAGCGCGGCCCCTTTCTTTTCCCAGCGTTCTACAAGGCGACCTTTCGCGATGACCTTAGCGTCAATTTCGGCTTTGAGTCCGCGTTCTTTAATTCTGCGAAATGCTCCTGAGAGATGCCGAATATTGTCGGCTGGGATAATGAACCCACCACTTCCAAAGACGGGGTGAGTTTTATAATTCGGATCGGTGCGGGAGACGTAGGCCCCGCTATGTCCAAATTCGTCAAAATATCCGATGTACATCGTCCCCCCTGGATACGCGAAAGCTCGTGTTGTTCACACGAGCTTCGGAAGTGGAGCACCTTGGTGCGTCCGTTGCTTACTGTACCGTGTACCGAAGAATCTGGTCAATAGGTTCAGTTAGTTACTTCTGTTGATATCTAGCGTTGCGAGCGCGGTGGCTCCGAGGCGTTAAAACGCTCGGTGCGCAGCTGATCAATGGCGGGGATGTCCAAGGGCTCGAGTTCGCTAAGCGCGACGCCCATGGCCTTGGCCAGCAGCAGATCAGCCAGTTGCGGGTTGCGTGCCAAGACGGGGCCGTGCATGTAGGTGGCGATGACGCTGCCCTGTACCGCACCCTCGGCTTCACGCTGGATGGCCTTGTCGGAGAGGTCCAGGATGGCGGCGGTATCTGCGTTACCGGTACCGCGCGTGAGCGTTCCCAGCGGCTGGGCGGCGGGGCCCAGGATGGTGGCACCCATGTGGTTTTCAAAACCGGTGAGTGGCTCGGTGAGCTCAGCGGTGATGCCGGCCTTGGTGGGGTCGGTGGCTACCTCGCCGATGGCGCGTTCGGTCATGGAGGCCGTGGTGGCGTCGATAAGCCCCACGCCATCCACCACGCGGCCGGACGCACGGAAGGATTCGCCGAGCACCTGCAGGCCTGCGCAAATCGCCAGAATTGGGCGCTTAGCGGCCGCCGCGCGGGTCAAGCCACCGTCAGCAATGAGGTGCTCCGCGGCGAGGATCTGCGCGGTGTCCTCACCGCCGCCCAGGGTGTAGACGTCGAGGGACTCCGGCACCGGCTCACCCAGCTTGATGGGCACGATCTCTGCCTCAAGTCCGCGCATGCGGGCGCGTTGGCGCAGCACGAGGGCGTTACCGTCATCGCCGTAGGTGCCCAGGATGTCGGGGAGGATGAGGCCAATTTGCAGGCTAGTCATTCGCGTGCTCCTTTGCTGCTGCGGCGGTGAGTGCCTTCTTCAGATCGCGGAAGGCGGTGTAGTTGGCCAAGACCTCGATGCGGCCCTCCGGGCAGGATTGAATAGCGGCGAGGGGATCTGGGATGAGCTCGTGCGAGATATCCGCGTAGACCAAACGCACTGCGAGGTCGGTGCCGCGCTCACCCGCAGCCTTGACTGGCAGATCTTCGAAGTCTTCGAAGCGCACGTCCCACAGCCAGGACATATCAATACCGTCGGCCACATGGCCGTTGGTGGCGATGACCAGGCCATCGGCCTCGCGGTCCACCATGGACAGCGCCTCCTGCCAGCGGCCGGGTTTTAGCCAGCAGCAGGCGGATGGTGCGGTTTCCTAGCGTGATGGTGGAATAGCGCCCGGCTACATCGTCGACGCTTTCCGCGGCGGCAATGGCCTTGTGGCGATCCACGCCGAAAGCTTCGACCGCAGCGGCGACGGCTTGGGCGGCATTGCCGCGGTTGGCCTGCCCCGGCAGGGCCAGCTGGAGCTTGTCGACGCCCTCCGGGCTCACCAGCCCTTCCTCCGTCACTGCCCAGGTGGGGGTGGGGCGGCGGAATTCGCGGCCGTCGGCAAGCGGCTTGACCGCGTGCCAGTCCTCGCCTTCGCGCACGATGTGTCCTCCGGTGCGCGGGCAGGTGACGGATTCACCCATCCAGCCGGCACCGGCGGAAACCCAGATAACGTTCTTCGCGTCATAGGCCACGGAGGTCATAAGCACGTCATCGCAGTTGGCGATGATGAGCATGTCCGGGTGTGCCTCGACTGCGCCGCGCAGGGCCCGCTCGATCTTGTTAATTTCGCCTACGCGGTCCAGCTGGTCGCGTGAGAGGTTCAGCAACACCAGCGCGGTGGGGTTGAGGTTATCCGCGACGTGGGGAACGTGGAGTTCGTCCACTTCCAGCACTAAGTGACTCGCGTCCTTGCCTGCCAGAAGCGCGGAGATGATTCCGGCGTCCATGTTGTCGCCACCATCATTGGTGGCCACGGAGTGCTCGGTGCGCACAGCGGCGGCGAGCATGCGCGTGGTGGTGGACTTACCGTTGGTTCCGGTCACCAGGATGGCTGGGCGCTGCTTGGCCAGGTTCTGCATGATGGTTGGGTCGATGGCGTTGGCGATGAGCCCGCCAATCATGCCGCCGGCGCCGCGGCCCGTGGCGCGCGAGGCAGTGGTAGCCAGCGTCGCAGCGGTGGTGGCAACCGCAGTGCGCGCGGAGGAGAACGCGCTTCGGAAGTTAAAATTCATGTTCCCCAGGGTAGTCGGGGGACGCTAGTTATCGGTGTTGCGGGAGCGGTTGTGTCCCGAGTTTTGTTGGCCCTGCTGGTTGCCATTACCGCGGCGGCCGCGCCCACCGCGGCGGCGACGCCTACGCCCGTGGTTTCCGCCTTTGTTTCGATTGTTGTTGCCAGAGCCCTGCGAACCTTGGTTATTAGCCGAGCCCGAGTGAGCAGGCTTGTCGCCTGCGGAACCCTCGGTTGAAGGGTTCTGGTTCTTCTTATCGTTGTGCCCTTGTTTAGCGGGCTGATGATTACCGGAAGATTTACGGCGGGAGCGGCGTCGATTCTTGTTCGTGGAGCGGTTGCGGTTGGACTGCCCACCGGAGCGTCCCTCGCCCTGGCGCTTCCCCGAGTTGCCCGCCCCACCAGATGTGGACTGCTCTTCGGGTTCCGTGGGTTCCTCGATGCGCTCGAGGGCCGCGAGGAAAGCGGTGTCGGACATCAGGGGAATGTTCTTGCGGTGGGCATGCATGGGCTTGCCCACGAGGTCCGTGGTGATATTGCAGACCACCAGGGAAGTCTCCCGGGTGAGTTTTTCTGAGTAGTTGAGCTCTTCCCGGGCGAGTGCGGCAATGATGGTGTCGGGTTCCTCGGTGATCTCCGGGGCTACGACGATCTCCATGCCGCGGATGAGCTCTTTGCCGGGCACATACGGACCGGGGTTGTGATGCTGGCGAGGAGCCTCGGCGGCGTCGACGCGGACGTGGGAGCGCTGCAGCCCAAAACGATCCGCTCGCAGGTCATCCGGTGCGGCGCTGCTGAGTGGGCCAGCGCTTTGCGCGCGGTAGAGATCCACGAGCAGGCGGGTTGCTTCGCGGGAGGTATCTTTTTCTGCTCTCTGTGCACGCTCGACGCTGGCCGTGGGGTCGGGTGCAGAAAGGCCGGTGTCACGCGCGACGGCCGCCAAGCGGATGTCGGTGCCCCACACGCTTTGGCGGCGGGCGGTGGCGAGGGTATCCACGATGGCGACTGGGGTGGGGACGTGTCCTACCTTGAAGCGGCGGCGTCGGCCCTTGCCCCGGTTGCGATTGCGCGCGCGGTTCTGGCGGGCAGCGGCGGTCATCGCACGGCGCGCTTCGGAGACGATGAATCCCCAGGTATAAGGGGTGTCGTGGACGATGAGCGTGCGGCCATCAATGAGCCGGTCCAGAGGCTTGAGCAGCATGGAGAAAGACTGCCCAGCCTGGATTTCTTCGATGCTTAACCCGTGGAGGTGCCGCGGTCCGGGGTCTGCGCCTGGGTTGATGACGGCGTGGAATTCCTGGCCGATCTCCCCAGCGGCGTTGAGAGTCAACGCATCCACGGTGAGCAGGCGGCCGGTCGAAGGGTGGATTCCGGTGGTTTGGATGGTCAGCGCCACGTAGGGAAAGGCGGCGAGAGCTTCCTCGCGGGCAGAGGCCTTGTGCTCCCTATCGGTCTGCTTCTTATCTGCCTGGTGGGGGCGCGGGCCCGGCTTAGGGGCGCCGGTGTGTGGTGACGCCGCGGCCGGCGTCTCTGCAGCGCTGGGCTGCGCTGCAGGCTCGGTGGGGCCGGGTGTCGTAGTCATTATTCACAGTTTAGTACCCAACTGCGGGGAAGCTGGAAAGGGCACACGAGAAGGGGGTTGTATCCACTGAGTCGCGGTGAAGGTAAGCACGCTGCGGACTAGCCAAAGTCGATGATGATGACCCAGCCGCCGCGGTCGGATTGCTCGGGAGTGGGGTCAGGCTCGCGGCTGGGCTCGGGCTCTTTAGTCGGCTCGGGCTTTCTGGTGGGCTGAGGCTGAGTGGTCGGCTTGGGCTTGGTGGTGGGCTTGGGATCAGTGGTCGGCGTTGGCTTCGTGGTGGGCTTGGGCTTGCTAGTTGGTTTGGGCTTGGTAGTGGGCGTTGGAGTTGCCGGAGCAGAGGTAGTCGAGGGCGCCGGAGCCGCCGTGGGTGGTGTGCTGACGCGCGTGGTCACAGGGGTAGTGGCCGGCGGCGTGCTCGGGGCAGTTGGTTCGTCGTGAGGTGCGGTTCGATCTTCGCCCACCGGAGTAGTGGTGGGAGCAGCCTTTGACGTGGAGGGCGTGGGTTCAGCTGGTGGCTTCGGCGTAGTCGTCACCACAGTCGGCGACGGGGTCGCCTGAGTTTGTGGGGTGGGACGGGGTACGTGGATCGGCGGCGTTGTGCGCGGTTGCGGAGCAGCGCTCGGCGGGCGCGTGGTGGTCGGCGGCTCTGCAGAGCGACTGACCTCACGTGAAGTGGTTGATTCCGTGCTTTTTACGGTGCTCCTAGGGCTGGCGCTGCTCGTAGGGCTGGAGCTGGGAGCGGTGAACGCCTCAGTGCGGCGAGCCTTCGGAGTGTCGAGCTCCTCCGCTGTGGGATCGGTGGTCCGAGGTGTTGTTGTCGGTGCTGTGTGCGGCAGGTGACCCGCCTGCGGTGAAGTAGCAGCCTCCTCGGCAGCGGGCAGTGGGGTACGTTCCGTGGGCTCAGCGAGCTCCGTGGGTTCTGCTGGTTCGGTCAGCTCAGTAGGCTCTGTGGGCTCGGAAAAACCAGTCGGGCTAAGCGCTTGCGTAGCGTCCGTATCATCCCGATCCTCGGGGAGGTGGGCGTCTGCAGTCACAATGTCCGCAGTGTCCGCGACGTCGGAGGCCTTGTCCTCAATAGCAGCAGCGTCGGCGTCAGCAGAGTGTGACGTGGACACAGCGAGGGTGTTTTCTTCAAAAGCCGATTCGGCGAGGTTATGGTGGTGTGAACCGGAGGAATTCCCGGAAGATGCGAAGTTGGCAGCCCCGCCGACCACGACGGCAACGCCGGCAGCACAAGCTACCTTGAGCCCAGTGCCAGCTGCAGCGATCTTTGTTCCGGTCACGGCAGCCGCCCCGGCAGAGTTGAGGGACAGGGCTTGTGCGCTCTGCGTGGCAGCAGTACCGGCGGTCTTCGCTGCGCCGGTAGCCTCAATTCCGCCAGCCGGCAGGCTGGCTGCGTGTGCCTTGCCACTGTTGGTGACCTTCACGGCCGCTGCGCCCGCGGCGGCAGCGATGATTCCGGCGGTTCCCACGGCGAAGTGGCTTTCCGGCGTGCCTTCTTCGGAATAGACGGTGAGGGTTGGTTGTCCATCCGATATGAAATATGCGCGGGCGACTGCGATGAGGCCCTCGTGATTGAATCCTGCGATGGTATCGCTCAGCCAGGGAGCCCGCTCCCGCGGAATCGTGGCGACGAGTTCGTCATCAAGGTGAACCTCGATGGAGCGTCGGAAAAAGTGCCGGTTATTGGTCAAACGCACAAGGAGGTGCGCAGGGTGCGTCGGTAGGGAACTGGCTGGGACCGCAAACTCGGTGATGTGCAAAGCGCGCTGGCCACTGAGCATGCCCCACCGCTGAGCCGGGGGAATATTGAGCGGCACGCACAGGCCAGGCTCTGGGAGGAGGACCTCGAAAGCAGGAATGGTTTCTTCCGCCACATCCTCGCGGAGTGCGATTTCTGCGGTGGCTTGTGGGGTCAGCCCCGCGTCAATGATCCAGTCCAGCTCCGAGTAATCGGCAGCTTGGGAGGCGGGGATCACGCCCACGATGTCTTCGCCGTGATGGACGCGAAATCCTGTACTTGAATGTCCACTCAAAGTGACGGGGAGATGACTGCTTTCTGCTAGCGATAGCAGCTGCAGGAACATCTCTGGGTTTACGGTGTCAACCGTCAGGCGACGCGGTGTGCCAAACCCGTGGTGGGGAACCACATAGTTAGTGACCGTCATATTGCTCGCCTTCGTTGAGTGGACCACGTCGGATGCATACGGCCGGGCGGGTTCGCCGTGAGCATTGGGAATGCCGGAGCCCAGACTGAAGCTCTGACTAGCCGCACGAAATGTTTGGAAAATCTTTATTGCAGTGCAGTTACGCTGCTTAACTATATCGTTCTGAGTTCTGGCCTACAAGAAAGCGCATTCAGCGGGATATTGTGACCAGGAATTTTTGCGCAAAGCTTAAAGCTCGGGTGCTGGGAGGGAGGAACGTGCTCCTCCCTCCCTAGCTGCACTGTTGTTAAGCCTGGCTTTGCCTGGCTTAGTCTGCGCGGTTGACTGCGGACGTAATCGCGTTGATGGATGCGCGCGTCGTCGAGCCAGCGATGCCCGCGCCCCATACCTGGGCGCCGTTAACCTCGGCGGCGATGTAGCAGGCGGCCTCGGCGTCGTCGCCAGCAGTGCGGGATTGCTGGGAGTAGTCGATGACCTCGAAATCAATTCCGACGTCCTCCAGCGCATTGGCGTATGCGGCGATGGGGCCATTGCCGATGCCGGAGACAACGCGCTTCTCACCGTTGAAGACGATGGTCGCGGTTACCTTGGCGTCCTCGCCCTCTGTGGTGGAGTTGTCCACCTGGAAGGAGACCAGCTCCAGCGGGGAGGTGCGCTCCAGGAATTCGTTGGCGAAGATGTCCCACATGTTCTTGGAGTTGACTTCGCCACCTTCGGCGTCGGTCACCGCCTGCACGACGGAGGAGAACTCCGCCTGCATGGCGCGCGGCATGTTGATGCCATGGTCGGTCTTCATGATGTAGGCTACGCCGCCCTTGCCAGACTGCGAGTTGACGCGGATGACCGCCTGGTAATCGCGGCCGACATCCTTCGGGTCGATGGGCAGGTAGGGAACTTCCCAGGTGGTTTCCTGCAGTTCCTCCCACGACACCTCGGTGTTGTTGGCGCCGGGGCGTACCTCCTGGGCCAGGGCATCCAGGCCCTTGTTGATAGCATCCTGGTGGGAGCCGGAGAAGGCCGTGAACACCAGCTCGCCGCCGTAGGGGTGGCGCTCCGGTACGCGCAGCTGGTTGCAGTACTCCACCGTCTCGCGGATCTTGGGCAGATCGGAGAAATCGATCTGCGGGTCCACGCCCTGGGTGAGCATATTCAGACCCAGCGTGACGATGTCTACGTTGCCAGTACGCTCACCGTTGCCAAACAAGCAGCCTTCGATGCGATCTGCGCCGGCCATGTAGCCCAGCTCGGCGGCGGCAATGCCTTCGCCGCGATCGTTATGGGGGTGCAGTGACAGGATGATGGAGTCACGCTTGGCAAAGTTGCGGTGCATCCACTCGATCTGGTCGGCGTACACGTTCGGGCTAATCATCTCCACCGTGGACGGCAGGTTGATGATCATGGGGTTGTCCGGGGTGGCCTCCATGATGTCGACGACGGCATCGCAGACCTCGACGGCGAAGTCCAGCTCGGTTCCCGTGAAGGATTCCGGCGAGTACTCCCAGCGCCAATTGGTATCCGGGTAATCCTTGGCAATGCCCTTGATGAGCTCCGCGGCGTCCGTCGCCAGCTTCTTAATGGCTGGGCGGTCCTTGCGGAATACCACGCGGCGCTGCAGTTTCGAGGTGGAGTTGTAGAAGTGCACGATGACGTTCTTCGCGCCCTGGCACGCCTCGAAGGTGCGCCGAATCAGGTGCTCGCGGGCCTGGACCAAGACCTGGATGGTGACGTCTTCGGGGATCTTATTGCCCTCAATAATCTCGCGGACAAAGTCGAAGTCTGTTTGGGAGGCAGAGGGGAAGCCCACTTCGATCTCCTTGTAACCCATGGCTACCAGCAGGTCGAACATGCGGTGCTTGCGCTGCGGGGACATCGGATCAATCAGGGCCTGGTTACCATCGCGCAGATCCACCGCGCACCACTGCGGGGCCACAGTAATCTTCTTATCCGGCCACGTGCGGTCCGGCAGCGTGACGGGCTCGACCTCTTGGGCGAAGCTCTGGTAGCGGTGGACCGGCATCGAGGAGCCGCGCTGCTTATTCCAAGCGGGCTGGTTTTCGTTGCGCGGGCCGGCCGGGGTGGTGATTTCGCGGGGAGCGGAGATGAAAGAATCGTTGGGGGACATGGTGTTTGTTCTCTTCCTTGTGTGTGGCCTGAGGCGTTTGTTTCGCCGCGTTGCTGTGATGAGCAACGATGTAGTGAATTGTGGGGGACGGCCAGCTGTGGTGTGTGTTGGCATCACCACGCTCCGCGACGGGGCGCTGGCCGTAGAGTTACAAACCTAAATCCCGCCGCGGCTACTAAGGAGAAGAGTGTGCCGCAAAGTCATGTGAGCCACAATACAACGCTTCCCACTCTGCGGCAACTGGTTTCACATACTGGGATGGGGTCGCGGGTGGCTAGGATGTGTTGCGTGCCTGAAGAAAACACCATGACGACTGCTCCGGAACCTGGGAAGAAGACCGCGCCGGGCAAGGAACCGGAGGCTGCCCCGACCCCTGAAGGTGCGCCAGGGGTACTTTCGCTGCTGCCCATGGCCGTGCTGGTCGCGGTAGTGGGCACTGCAGTGCGCATCGCTGTGCTGAGCGGCATCGCAGCCGTTAACGAGCAGGAGCTGTGGGATCAGCTCACGGCCTGGGACTCTAAGTACTACCTGGAGATTGCGCGCGTCGGTTATTTCGATGCGGACATCCATACGGATGGGCCGGTCCATGAAATCACTATGGCTTTCTTTCCGGGTTTCCCCATACTGTTGCGGGTTCTGGGCTGGACCGGGATCAGCCTTGAGGTCGCTGCCCTCCTTGTGAATACTCTTTTTACCGCGGTGATGGCTGCTGGAGTCATGGTCCTAGCGCAGCGCCTAGGGGCGGGGCGCCGTGGGCAATGCGCCGCGGCCATCGTGGTCAGCAGCGCTCCGATGTCCATTGTGTTTTCCATGCCCTATACGGAAGCCCTCTTCGGGGCCCTTGTGGTGTGGGGGCTCGTGGCGCTGGATGAACGCGATTGGTGGAGCGCCGCGGCTTTCGGTATTGCCTTGTCCTTTGTCCGGCTGACCTCCGTGGACTTCCTTGCAGTTTTTGGCCTGTGGGTGCTCCTTTACGGGCGGCGTTCCTGGCAGGCGTGGCTCAGCCTGATCGTGGCGTCGCTCCCGCTGCCGGGGTACTTGCTGTGGACACAGCGTTGCTTGGCGGAGGCCGGCGGCTACTTCGGCATCCAAACCGAACACTGGAACTCCACCTTCGACGGGGGCGTTGCCACCGTGCGGTTCGTGTGGGAAACCTTGACGGAGAACAACGATGTGGGCTACCTGCTCACCGTGCTGGTGATCCTCGGTGTCCCCGTGTTGCTCATCGCGGCCTGGGGGAAGGTTAATCCGGTCGCCTGGTGGTTTAGCGCTGCGTTATGTGCGAATGTGCTGCTTTCCGACGGCATCATGCACTCGCGCCCGCGACTTCTCCTGCCCGCAATCATTCTGGTGCTGCCGTGGGTTGTGCGCGCCGCCACGGCGTGGCGCCCACGCATGCTGTGGGCTGCCTGTGGCGCATGGGGCCTGTGGTCGGCGTGGTTCTCCGCCTACATGCTGGTGGTCTTTGAGTGGGCGATCTAGTGCGGGCTTTGTTCCGCGAGCCGCGTGCTTCCCGGGGTGACCGGAATGCGTGACAGGACGATCGTGGCGGCGATCATGATGATGAGCGAAGCCCCCATCACGCACCAGCCCGCGATGCTCTCGACCTGGAATTTCTCGCCCAGGACCCAGTAACCCAGGCCGAAAGCCACGATGGGTTCCATGATGGTCATCGCGGGAAGCGAATGCGCGAGAGCGCCGGCGTGGAAGGAATACTGCTGGATCACCGTGCCGGCAGCCGCCAGCCCGATGAGCACGTACAGCTCCCAGCTCGCTAGCAATGCTGCGATGCCTTGGCGGGAGAGGACGTCAACCACCGCTTTCGCTACGAGCGCCACGTAGCCGTAGAGGATGCCGCAGGCGCTGCCGAGCGCGAGTGCAGATTCCTCTGGCCGGTTATAGGCCGCCACAAAGAGTGCGGCGAGTGTCAGCGCGCCGAGGGCGAAGGCGGGCCACCACTGGGACCAGCTGGGCGTCGCCAAGCCTGCGGTGGGGCGCCCGTAGACCACCATGATGCCCACCGCGATGGTCAGTGCCAGGCACCAGAAGACCTCCCGCGCCGGCATCGGCCGCCGGGAATACCACGCGGCGAGCGGCAGCGTGAACATCAGGGACAGGACGAGGATGGGCTGCACGATGAGCAGCGTGCCGAAGTGGAGTGCGATGAGCTGCAAGGCATAGGCAACGACGGCGGCTCCGGTGCCAATCCACCACAGGGGAGTGCGAATTGCGGTGCGCATGACGGTCCTGGAGCTGGCGTCCAACACGATGCGGTGGCGTATGACAGTGCCCCAGGCCACGACTAGTGCCGAGGCCAGTGCGAAAGCAACGGCAACCAGGTTTGAAAGCATCGTTTCCACCTTACCTGGAATTAATATCCAGCACGTGTTTCGATGGTAGCCAAAGGGCGGTAGTCTAAAGGAGTTGACTGCCGGTCTATAGGTATTGGGCGGTGAACAGGTAATGGCCCTCACAAACAGGAAAGGTGGGACCGTCAGTGGCCCTAGTCGTACAGAAATACGGGGGATCCTCCCTCGAAAGCGCAGAGCGCATTCGCGCGGTGGCGGAGCGCATTGTGGCGACGAAGAAACAGGGCAACGACGTGGTTGTCGTGTGCTCCGCAATGGGGGATACCACCGATGAGCTCCTAGACCTCGCCGCCCAGGTCAACCCCGTCCCGCCGCAGCGCGAGATGGACATGCTGCTGACCGCTGGCGAGCGCATCTCTAATGCGCTCGTCGCTATGGCAGTGGAGTCCCTCGGTGCGCAGGCTCAGTCTTTTACCGGCTCCCAAGCTGGCGTGCTCACCACTGAGCGTCACGGTAATGCCCGCATTGTCGACGTCACCCCGGGCCGCCTGACCGAGGCGCTGGATGCAGGCAAAATCTGCATCGTCGCGGGTTTCCAAGGCGTCAACAAGGAATCGCGCGACGTCACCACCCTCGGCCGTGGCGGATCGGACACGACCGCGGTGGCGCTGGCGGCAGCGCTCAAGGCCGATGTGTGTGAGATTTACTCCGATGTCGACGGCGTCTACACCGCTGATCCCCGCATCGTTCACAACGCCCAGAAGCTCGAGCAGCTCTCCTTCGAGGAGATGCTCGAGTTGGCCGCCGTGGGCTCTAAGATTCTGGTCCTGCGCAGCGTCGAATACGCCCGCGCGTTCAACGTTCCCCTTCGAGTTCGCTCGTCTTATTCAAACGACCCCGGCACGCTCATCGCCGGTTCAATGGAGGATATCCCCGTGGAAGAAGCAGTACTAACCGGCATCGCAACCGACCGCTCCGAGGCCAAGGTCACCGTCCTGGGAATCCCGGACCGCCCGGGTGAGGCCGCTAAGGTGTTCCGCGCTATCGCAGACGCCGAGATCAACATCGACATGGTCCTTCAGAACGTCTCCTCCCTGGAGTCCGGCACGACCGACATCACCTTCACTTGCCCGCGCTCGGATGGGCCGAAGGCAATGGAGATTCTGGCCAAGCTCAAGGAAGACGGCCACTGGAGCAACGTGCTTTACGACGACCAAGTGGGCAAGGTTTCCCTGGTCGGTGCCGGCATGAAGTCCCACCCCGGTGTCACCGCGGACTTCACGGAGGCATTGCGTGACGCAGGGGTCAACATGGAGCTCATCTCCACCTCTGAGATCCGCATTTCCGTGCTGACCCGCGAGGCCGACCTGGACAAGGCAGCCATTGCTTTGCACGAGAAGTTCCAGCTGGGTGGCGAGGAAGAGGCCACCGTTTATGCTGGTACCGGACGCTAAAACTTAAGGAGTAAAGGTCATGACCACTGTTGCAGTAGTAGGCGCCACCGGCCAGGTCGGCCGCGTGATGCGCACCCTCTTGGAGGAGCGCAACTTCCCGGCCGAGACGGTCCGTTTCTTCGCCTCCGCGCGCTCGGCGGGCCAGGAGCTCACCTTCCGCGAGGAGAAGATCGTCGTGGAAGACCTGGCAGAGCAGACCGTAGAAAGCCTCGCTGGGATCGACGTCGCCGTGTTCTCCGCCGGCGGTTCCACCTCCAAGCAGTATGCGCCGCTCTTCGCCGAGGCCGGCGCCATCGTGGTGGATAACTCCTCTGCATGGCGCAAGGATCCGGACGTGCCGCTCATCGTCTCGGAGGTAAACCCGGAGGAGAAGAGCAACACCCCGAAGGGCATCATCGCCAACCCGAACTGCACGACCATGGCGATCATGCCGGTCACGAAGGCGCTTCACGACGCCGCCGGTCTCACCACCATGCGCGTCGCCTCCTACCAGGCCGTTTCCGGCTCAGGCCTGGCAGGCGTGGAAACCCTGGTTAAGCAAGTAGCGTCCATCGGCGACCGCAACGTTGAGCTCGTCCACGATGGCTCGGCGCTCGAGGTCTCCGAGGAGGATCTGGGTCCCTATGTTGCCCCGATTGCGTACAACGCGCTGCCGCTGGCCGGCAACCTCGTCGATGATGGCACGGAAGAAACCGACGAGGAGCAAAAGCTGCGCAACGAGTCCCGCAAGATCCTGGGCATTCCGGAGCTCAAGGTCTCCGGTACGTGCGTACGCATCCCGGTGTTCACCGGCCACACCATGGTGGTGCACGCGGAGTTTGAGAAGCCGATTACCCCGGAACAGGCCCGCGAGGTGCTGTCGTCCGCGCCGGGCGTCAAGGTCGTCGATGTGCCGACCCCGCTGGCGGCAGCCGGCATCGACCTCTCCTTGGTCGGGCGCATCCGCCAGGACCAGGCGGTCGAGGACAACAAGGGCCTTGTCTTCGTAGTCTCCGGCGATAACCTGCGCAAGGGCGCCGCGCTCAACACCATTCAGATTGCGGAGCTCTTGGTCTAAAGCAAAGCTGCAGCGAGTTTTAGAACCCGCATAAATAAGAAAAGTCCTGACTTGGCTCAAATTAGTGCCGAAGGGTTGGGGTGGTGATGGTGTTGACGAGGGTTTGGATTTCCGGGGGTAGTGGTACTGCGGCGTGGATGGTTTCGCCGCCAACGACGAGTTGAAAGCTGCG